>DAIUJM010000021.1:4487-12186 GCA_036848695.1 Candidatus Saccharimonadota bacterium | reverse complement strand
TGAAGCGACTAAGTCCATACATCCACTATGCCAAGTACTACTCTTCTTGGAACAACATAGCATCTGGCGCGCGCACAAGAATGAGTCGGCACATTGTTGGTCGAATGAGTGCTGTAAGGTAAGTCAACATAGGAGCATCATACGATGTCTAAAATGACAAAAGAAGAAGAAATGAGCTGGTACGAACTGTCGAAAAAACATTGGCGTTCGTGGGGCTCGTGGTTCAGCTGGGGTTCACCAGTAGGTCTGGGAATTTTTCTACTCGCCCTAGCCGGCGCAGTTTGGATTATCTCTCAAATCTAAGCAGAACCTGGGGTAGTATACAGTTTGCAATGCAAGCGTATACTGCCTCTAAAAGGTTGCTGAGCATATTCGCAGGAAAGCGTTCATCTCACACCATCATTTGAGAGAAAAATAGGACTTCATGTTCAACTATTATCGTCTTTGAGGTCCTGAATAAGATCCAACTCTTCATCGGTATAAGGTTTGCTACCACTCTCTTCTTTATATTTTTTACCATACAATTTTTTTAGTATTACAGCTGGGACGAGAACTTTAAGTAAATTCATATTTTCACCTCCAAAACCTAAATACCATTACATACCCACCAGTGCTTATCCGGGTTCTTCCAAAATAATAGACACATTGTAATTGTGTGTCCTTAAACAAAGATTAATAGCGCGTTCTCAAGAAATATAACACAGTCAAAACTTTTAGCCAGATGCTTCTTAGTACGGGCTATTTCGTTAAATTTTACAACAAAATTATTATGGTTTTTGAAGTAGAATAGAATTCGTTGTGCGTTCACCGCAGAAACATTCTTAGAAAATAGAAACAGGAGCATAACTTGGACACACTACCAGTTGACGATATTCTAGCGCCCGAGCCGGCCGAGACTAAAGAACGAAGTGACATATTTTTATGGGCGAATAACCTGGTCTCCATTAAAGAAGAACTCCAAATGGAAGTTTTCCTTTTCAGCAAAAACTTTGTTGTTTATAAAACGCAGTTGGGCAAAGAACTAAGAAAACAGTTTGAGCCTCTTTTTATAGATAACCTTGTTGAATACGTTCTTGATGGCGCTGAACAGGGCCTACTTGTAAGAGACTTTGAAGAAGCAGAAGCCGATAAAAATGTTTTACAGCGTACACGACTCAGTAATGTAGATAACGCGCAGATGATGCTCAATTGGCTGAAAACCCAAGAGCACGAAATTGAACCATTTGTTGAAGAAGACCACGACTTCAAGCGCATTAAGGGTGTAGTCGTACGCTGTTCCCACCCTTCAATTGAAAAATCATTTTACGTTGTTAAAGCATTACCCCAAAGTGCCATAATGAAGGGGAAAGATTCTTGGATGCTTCGAGGCGGGAAGTTCATAGCATACGACGCCGAAGGCTCTATGCGCATTCCTACAGACAACCAGCTTTTAATTCTAGGTGGTGATATCTACGTGTTTAACCCCGCAAAACTCAGTAGCATTTTTGGCTACGATGCCAAAAAGTATACCATTGCGGAAATAAAAATGAAGCTTATCGCCCAACACTTCAAGCTCAGCGTTAACCAAGACCAAACTATTGAAGAAATGGTTAAAGGTAAGAAATCTCTTGTTAATAAACTTCAGAAAATCGACCCAACAAACATCAAACAGGCTGATCTTATGAACCATGCCGAAGAAATGGATCTCCCGCTTATGGCCGACAACAACGGTGCAATTATAATTATGGATAGCAAAGATCTTAGTATATTCATTAACCTACTGAATGAAGATTACGTTGAATCTAACTTGACTGGTGCGCGCTACGAAATTACCGGTAAGAAACCATTGAAACCACCGAGTGAAGACGATCTGCTCAAGCAGTACGGCTAACCGACGTTGTTCTCAGAGCGTATAATAAGAGTGTAAGGAGGTATCATTATGAAGTTACCAAAAACCTACACTACCATAAATGAAACAGGCTGTTGCGCCGTTCCAAATACTGACGATTGGGATAAAAAAGAAGTCACGTTTGAAAATCAGCGGTTCATAAAAATGCACACCAGGAGCTTTTTGTACGTTCCACTGAATATGTCTCGTGTGATGACAGCAATTCAAAAAGCTGCTGAAGAAGCTGGGGCTTTAATGCCACCACAAGAAGCAATGATTCTTTCAAGAGATCTTTCACCATGGGAGGCAGAGCAACTATACGCAGTGAGCAAGCCTGTGCCTGGGCTTGAGAACATTGAACTTTCTGGCACATTTTTGACAATGGTGTTTGAAGGACCTTACCAAAACGCTAAGAACTGGTATACAACCCTTCAGGACTTTGCCAAGAGCAGGGGTCAAGAGGTTTTTAAGACTTACTTCTTTTACACTACCTGCCCTAAGTGTGCAAAGCACTACGGAAAAAACTATACCTACGGTCTAGCGCAGATCGGTTAGTTAGATTTTAAAAATACGTCTGGTGCATATAGCCACAGACGTATTTTATTTTTGTTTTACAAAATACCCACTAAGGACTTTGAACAATGCTACTCGTCTTCAAGTGAGAATACTAGTCCACCAGAAGCACCAAGCACTACGTTGAATACCCAACCGTGTAGGTAACCAAATATCCAGCCGATTGCAAAATAGATGAATGGTAGTACAAGAATACTAACAATTCCTGTTGCAAGACCAAAAGCCATGCCTGTCAGAACACTATCAGTACTGCTAGCCATATTAATAGTTGCATTTAGGCTGTGCAAGATTGCAACGCCAAGACCCAAAATTGCTGCAAATGTACCTTCAAAAGATGCAAGCGTGCTTGGCTTTAGTTCTACTACTCGTTTGTTATTTGATTTTGCCATAATTGTTCTCCTCTTCCTAGTTTTACTAATTACTTACCGTCGTATTCAAATGCTGTGGTGAACGTATCAAGCCGTGCGAGCCGATGTTGCACCTGCATTGCTACCAGTGAACCACCAAACCATACAAAGAACCACAAGAATGATTGATCTACAATACGTAGCATTGTTGCAGCAACGCTTGTAGCAGCAATTTCGTCAAGTGATACCTTGCCAACTACCAACATGAAGCCTGCTAGAATCCAAGCTACACCGAGCATAGACGTAAGTGCTACTACTATTTGTGCACCGACGCCGTAGCGAGCGGCAACCGTTGCACCGATAATTGCTCCGGAAAGTGCCAGCATGAAGACCAAAAAGCCTTCTTCACGAAGCCCCAGTGCCACACCCATGTACGAAAACGCGCTAGCACCAATAAGTGCCACGAAGACGATTACTGCGAGTTCAAAGAATACGTACGAAAGAACTGCAAGTAATAAACCTACCACGAATGAAACAAATACCGCCATAGTAGTACTGAGAGTTCCAGAACCAAATACACCTTGGACCCCTGCAAAACCGACCATGATACCGGATACTAAACCCAGTAACGGTAATAGTATTTTAAATAACTTCAAACCGAGCAAACTGGAAAGTACTCCCAGTGCTATTAACATTGTTGCTGTAAGTAACATCTCTACCTCCTCTTCTACTCTATGTTATACGACTTGTTCAGAAAAAATGCAACTATTTTTGCAAGAAATCATACAATGCAATGTAGTGCATCAGTAGTACGCCTAGCAATCTCACTAGCCTCGTCCGTCCCGACAACCAGTATTGGTTGAGAATGCGCTTCGGCGACATTAGCCACATCACGCGGCTCAAAGGTAGTGTTGTTGTGCTGGCGGTCAATTCTGAAGTAAAGATATTCCAGCCCGGCAACAATTCGTTCGCGTACAGGAGCGGATCGTTCACCGATTGTACCGGTGAACACCAGAATATCTGCCCCTCCGGTTACTGCTGCCATTTGACCAATTGCTTTTTGAATAGCATAAACATAGACTTCTAGCGCAAAACCCGCCCGCTCATCACCGTGCTGTTCGCGCTCTAGCAATTCTCGAATATCATCAGAGCCACCCAGACCAAGCAACCCACTTTTGTGGTGTAAGTAATCATCTAGCTCAGAGTCGTCAAAACTGTGCAGTGCTTTAATCTGTAATGTTGCAGCAATATCTAGACTACCGCTACGGGTACTCATAACTACACCTTCTAGTGGTGAGTAGCCCATAGTTGTATCTAGCGCATTTTCACCACGTATAGCTGTTACACTCGCACCGCTCCCTAGATGACAAACAATCACACGAGGTTCGGAAGTGCCGCTTTCGCGAACCGTCCGAATTACCGAAGCAAGTGAAATACCGTGATAGCCAAAACGTTGAATGTCGTTCTTTTTGGCATCATCAATTGGCAGGCCATAATATTGGGCTTTTTTTGGTTTTGTTGCATGAAATCTACTGTCGGAAATACCAAAAATTAGTGTATCCGGGAAACTTTTACGAAGTGTTGCAACTTCTTGCAGTGTAGCGCTTATATGAAGGGGCGCAGCAGAGACTGCTTTATTCAACTGCTTCATAAATTCATCATTTACCACGTGATCTTCTTGAAAATAATGTCCCGGCGCAACAATTCTAATCCCAATTGCAGAAATTTCCTCGTGCTCTTCAAGCACTTCGGTCGCTAGAAATATTGCTTTTACGCTTTCTGCAGTCGTCTGAAGATCGCGTAACGAAGTTCCAACATTCTGACTTTTCTCACCCTGCTTGAGGGTGCAGACTATTGAACCTTCGGCCCATTCAAAATGAATAGTCGCCCGGGGCTTAGCGCCTTCGTATAAAGCATATTTACGGCTCGCGCTACCCGGATTAGCAACTAAAATTAGCGAGCTGGCCATACCCATGCATCGATTTCCGGCAAATCCACACCGGTTGCCTTAATATAGTCGGTGTTTTTTTCAATCTGAGCTTGGAACTTAGCAATAATATGCTGTGTTTCACCAAGTGGCAACCGCCCAGACTGGCCAAGTTTTTCAAAGACTGCCATCACCAGGTGATAACGACTTGTTTTGTTTCTAACATGCATATCAAACGGAGTTGTTGTGCTACCGCTTTCTACATAGCCTCGAATGTCGAAACGTCCGGAATCGTGGGCATAGTTAAACAAGATAGCCTTCATGGTTTCGGGATATCCGTGGAAGTTAATAATCACCGGTTTTTCAGAAGTGAATTGACTATCGAAAGATGTCTGCGAAACGCACAGACCGCCTCTACCCAGGCCACAACTGGTAAGCGAGCTAATATTGATACAACGTATGCGCACATCTGGACGTTCTTGCTTAATTAAATCAATTGCCGCCATCACCTCTTTCATAGGGTAATCACCGGTACCCGCCATAACAATATCGGGGTCGTCATCGCTAGCAAAATCCCATGTCATCAGTCCAGCATCAATTTGCTTACGGGCAAGCTCCGCGCTAAGCCACCGTGGTTCCTGTGTTTTACCAGCCACCAAAATGTTAATGTGACGTGTTGATTGCATCATCGCATCGAGTGCGATCAGAGCGGTATTGCCGTCCGCCGGGAAGTATACGTTCACAAAATCACCCTGTCTTTGCAGTGCATCATCTATAAAACCTGGGTTCTGATGACTAAAGCCATTATGATCTTGACGCCAACCAGAGCTGGTTAAAATATAGTTAAGTGAAGCAATTGTATCTCGCCAAGCAACTTCACGGGATTGATTCAAGAATTTGGCGTATTGATCCATCATGCTGACTATTACTTGAATAAAAGCTTCATAGCTAGCAAAAATAGCGTGTCGGCCAGTCAAAATATAGCCTTGAGTTAAACCTTGTAGATTATGTTCGCTGAGCATTTCCATAACACGGCCGTTTGGCGAAAGGTCTTTATCCCACTTCATTATTGGCCACTGCCAAGCACGTGAAGTCGATTCAAACACAGCATCAAGTTTATTCGAGTATGTTTCATCTGGTGACATTAAACGAAAGTTCTTGCGGTCGGCATTCAGCTTAAATACTTCTTGTAAATAAAGACCGGAACGTCGCATACTACTGCTACCCATCGTTCCTGGAACTGAAGCATCTTCAGCAAAGGTTGCCGGATCGGGTAATTTAAGCGGCGTATAAACGGGATCACCGCCGAGCGCATGTTTACTCATACCCATTTTGAGTTCAAGCTTTTCAGGGATAATTTCGTCTAAGTAATCCCCAAAACCATCTTTTTCTGAATAAAGTTCTTCGAACTTATAACCCTTAAGCCATGTGTTAAGTAGTTCAAGTTGGGAAGCGTCACTTTTTGCCTCACTCAGCACAACTTGATGTGAAAGACAGTTGCCTTCTACCTTTTCGCCAGCAAGTTCCTTCACGCCAGTCCAACCCTTGTGGGTACGCATAATGATCATAGGCATGTGCGAAGCAACCGCATGTGTTTTGGCGCGAACCTTTTGAATAATTGCATGAGCCTGTTCAAGCGCCGCGCTCATTGTGGTGTGTGGATCGTCATTTGTAGTAGCATCAACCAGAATGGGATGATATCCATAGCCTGTAAATAATGACATGAGTTCGTAATTACTCATTCGGCCAAATATAGTTGGTGCAGAAATTTTATAGCCATTTAAATGCAGTATTGGCAGCACAACGCCATCAGTTTTTGGATTCACTAACTTATTAAGATGCCAGGCTGCAGCTGTTGGGCCAGTTTCGGCCTCACCATCCCCAACCAGACAAGCAACGGTTAATTCAGGATTATCTAGTACCGCACCATATGCTGTAGAAAGTGCATACCCCAGCTCGCCACCTTCCAAAATTACACCCGGTGTTCCAGGGTTGCTGTGACTAGGGAAGCCATATGGCCAGCTAAATTGTCGACACATTTTAGCAATGCCTTCCAGATCTTGGGTAATTTCTGGGTAGAAATGAGAGAGGGTGCCTTCCAAAAATAAGTTGGCCTGCAATGCGGGAAAAGCATGACCCGGACCGAGCACGAACATCATTTCTGTATTATTGATTTTATTAAAGCGACTCAGGTGTGCGTAAGCAAAGTTAACACCCGGGCCACTCCCCCAATGCCCGAGTAACCGTGTTTTGATGTCGTCAAACGTTAGATCACGCTGCATCATAAAGTTATCTTGCAAAAAAATCTGTGCCGCAGTCAAATAATTAGCAACGCGTAAATATTGGTCTACTGATTCGAATTTTTTGTTTGTTTTTTTCATATCGCTTATGTTTATTGTACCTATGTATTGATAAAATGCAAAACTTATGTCCAGAATAATGATTACCCCTGTCTGATATACTTAGTACACATAACATGATTGACCGTTACAGAAACTATCAACCCCGTCGACGCCGCTCAGCCCCAGTGAAGAAACATCGAGTGGGCCGTTATTTAGTACTTGTACTTATTATTGGCTTCTTCGGTGGAAAATACATATGGAGTTCTATGAAAAAACCTATCAACACTACCACTTCTAGCGCGTCTACCAAAGTTAAACCAAAGCCAAAAGTCACCGCTGAGCCACTTTCTTCCACCACCTGGACGACGCTTGACCAAAGAATTAATGCAGTAATTGCCGAAAACCCTACCCTAGATATTTCAGTGGCAGTGATAGACATCAAAACCAGTACTCGAGCTAATTATGGTATACAAAATAACTTCGCTGGCGCCAGTACAACCAAGGTATTAACCGCAGCTGCCTACCTACACGATATTGAAGCTGGAAAATATGCCATGACCGCCGAAGGGAAGAATCAGCTTCGACTAATGATTAACCGAAGCGACAACACAGCATGGGACACACTCAACAGAAAAGTTGGCTA
>DAIUJM010000021.1:0-4387 GCA_036848695.1 Candidatus Saccharimonadota bacterium | reverse complement strand
CTTGAAGATCGTCTACACGATGCTGCAATTATTGAATTTAAGCAACGTCCGTTGGCTGTAGTAATATACACCAAAGGAGGCGCGACCGATGGCTCAAACTATACGCCACGTACTCAACTTGTTGGTCGTATCGCCCAAACCATTTTTGACACCATGTACACCCCGTAACGTACAATAGGGGGTAGTTAATTCAAAGGAGAATCATGAACGTATCACTTCAAGCCGATAACATGCAAGTAACAGCTCGCGCCGGCGCAACCCTTAATGGTCCCGACGTACAGGGAACCGCGACGCTCACGGAATATAGCGTCGACGGTGCACCTTATGTGCACATTCGCGTAGAAATAACAGGTGACCCAACCAAGCTAACACCTGGCAGACATGCCGTGCATTTTCATGAAAAAGGTGCCTGCGACTGCGAAGGCTTCAAATGTGCGGGCGGACATTTTGATCCCGGCCCAAACGGCAACACCGACCCAGACGCTAACCATGGCTACCACGCGGGTGATCTACCAGGAATCACTATTAACCCTGATGGCAGTGGTGTACTAGAGGCTATTACCACACGTGTAACGCTTTCGGAAGGCCCCGTATCGCTACTTGGCAAAGAATCGGCCCCGGAAGGCACCTCTATTATGATTCACGCCGGCGAAGACCCTCACACCCCCGGGGAAGCTGGCTCTGGCCACAGCGGTGGGCCACGCCTTGCCTGTGGAACAATCGTCGCGATTTAACTCGCCCGCTTGTCATTCTCAGCTTGACCCGCCTGTCTGGCCAAGCCCCCTATCTTTCTAGCAAGAGGGACAGGCAGGACGGGCAGGCTGAGAATCCAGTATTTTCAATCGAGCGAAGCAAGTCAGTCTACCCATCTTTACCTGGTGTAGTATGCTTCGATGACATACGCCACCCATAGCGTTATTGTAAAAAAGTATATAAAAGTTTTAAAAAACACTTTACAAACTGCTTATGTACTTGCTAGTATGAATGCAAGCTCATAGGAAAATAAAAAACGAAACAAAAATATCGTTCCTGTGGTAGAGCTTAAACCACCACAACAACTTATTATTCAAATAAAGACAGTGCATGCTGTCTTTATTTATTTGTACTAGCAACAATCTTTGCCAACATGCTAATTTCTGGCAGCTGCATTGGGAATGCTGCGGCTAATTCAATCGAAGTAGTCTCGGCTAAAAAGTGTTTCTGGGCTTCATCTTTTTCCATTCCAAACCACCCAGCAGTTTCTTCCCATCCTTTCATTTGGCAGCGCAGATCTCCTAACCGATCGATGAATGTGCTCGAAACCCTATCGCCAAAGTCTACGCTCTGCCTCATCGATTCAGGTTCCATACCTGCGTCGCTAGCCAAATAACTTATACAACCAAAGGCTAACCTATATCGGTTGATTTCGGCAATTTCATCGCTGGACCTACTTAATACCTCTTCGCGTAGTCTAACTTCAAATTCTCCGATTGCAAGTAACTCATTGGCTATTGAATCTACCAACGTGTCAGGGTGCGACATATAGTTATATAGCTGACCAACCACTCGTTTGTTTCTTGGATTAACAGAACAGATAAGCATGTGTGGAATTACCGACGCAGCTATGTGAATCTTACAAGCATCAGCAAAAGTAACGCTGGCTTCTTCAAATTCTTCATGACTTTCGGATGGATCAAAATCCTGATCATCTCCACAACCATATTCCTGCACCATTGAATCAATATGCACTACAATATCAGCGTTAGCAGCGTCTCTGTGTTCAATTCTTGCAGGAAATCTTACATCTTCTTCCGCATCAGAAAGCAAGATCTGATAATGCACTGGGATATCAACGCCAAAAATTCTGCGGCCAGCGTACATGGCTATAATCAAACCATCGGTTAGCTCAGGGGGGATCCTGCCATTAACTTCACCATTTTTTTCTGACATAACTATATTATAGCATGTTTTCTAGAAAATACCAGCCAAGGAGTCCCTACTCCCAGTTACCGCTGAACGTGTCGCTAATCAAAACGACATTGCGGCCGCTTCTGTCTAGCAAGCTGGCGGCTATACTCGCGCGATAACCCGAAGCACAGTGTACCCAAATCTTTTGATCTTTTGGCAACTCATCAACCCGGTCCAAAAGATCATACAGCGGGATGTTTACAGAATCTTTAATGTGAGATACCTTCCAATCTTCTGGCGTTCGTACATCTAAGACATACTGAGACTCATCTTCCGTTGCTTTTTTAAGATCCTCAAAATTCTTCACTTTATAGCTTTGCTTTTCACCAGCTGCAAAATAACTCGTCATATCATCAGTTGCATGGGCCACAAACTGATCCATACCAATACGGCCAAGCTGTATTTGTGCGGCTTCAAGATCTTCTTTACTGTCACCAACCAGTGTCAGGGCATCGCCCCAAGGAATAAGCCAACCAAGATATGTTGAAAACGAATCGGCCATTTCAAACCCGGCTGCACCTTTGGGGTGTGAAGCAGCGTAAGCCTTTCTGTCTCTAATATCAATTACCCATTCATCGTGTGCCAGCATTGATTTAAGTTGATCGGCGTCAAGTGATTCAATTGGCCGAATGGTCATTTCTGAAGGGCCGTCTTGGTTCATTTTACCCATGTGAGCGTAGTACCGTGGGTACGCACCAAGTCCGGCAATTATAGTTGTAATAAAATCTTGCTTACTTGCACTGGTGTAGGCGATATTGACCTTTTTTTCCTCTGCCAAAGTGCTGGCATCGGCTCCTGTTCCTGGAGCAGATGAACAAAAACTACCAAAACCATGCGTTGGGAATACCTGTGCGGATTCCTCAATTTTCTCAACTAATTTTTGTGCAGATTCGTACTGCGCCTCGGCAAGTGGCTGCGTCATTTCTTTTGAAATTAAATCAGGCCGACCAACCGTACCGTATAAAACACCGCCGCCGGTAAAGACCGCACTCTTAACGCCGTCAACAACTTCATAGCTCATATGGTGTGGAGTGTGCCCTGGTGTATGCAGAGCGCGCACCGTAAGTTTACCAACCGAGATGACTTCGTCATCTTGAACCTCGTGCGCCGTGAACGACTGCCCGCTTTTTGTTGGAACTACGTACAGGGCACCAACTTCTTGAGCTAATTTATAGCCGCCAGTTACGTAGTCGTTATGCATGTGTGTTTCAAGCACGTGCGTAATTTTTACCTGCGCTTCCTTCGCAAACTGCGTCCATCGCTGGAAGTCACGCTGAACATCAACTGCCACCGCCACCGTTCCATCGTGAACCAGATACCCTCTGTTACCAAGTGAAGCCGTTTTGATTATTTCTACGTGCATACTACCCCTATTCTATCGCACCGCCGGCCGATCGCCAGCTGCTAAGTCCGCCAATATTTTCGACCAAATAGCCTTTCTGCTTCAATATTTGTGCAGCTACCCCAGAACGACCACCCGAAGCACAGTAAACATACAATTTTTTACTGGTATCTTTAGTAGGCACGTCGCCGTCGCTAATTCTATCAAGCGAAAGATGCAGCGCTCCGACAGCATGGCCAGAAAGCCATTCGTCGTCACCACGAACATCAACAAGTAAAGCCGTGCCGTCTTCTAGTTCTTCCTGTATTTCTTCTACATCAATTTTTGGTCCAAATCCAAACATACTATTACTCCTTACTTTCTTAATTTACTGAACAATTGTTGCGCCCATTGCCGCAACTGAAGTCATAGCTCCAAGATCCTCTACTTTGTAGCCCTTGTCTGTCAAAATTTTAGCAGCCTGAGCAGAGCGACTTCCACTACGGCAATATACATAAAGCTTCTTTGACTTTTCAACCTGTGGTAATACCCCTTGCTGTAATTGCTGAAGAGAAATGTTCTGCGCACCGCTTACGTGAGCTTCTGTATATTCTTCCGGGGTCCGAACATCCACCATAACTGCACGGCTTTCAAGTTCTGATTGCACTTGGCTAAACTGCTGAGATGCCTGTGCGCCTTTAGGCGAATCATTTCTAAAAACTGCAATTCCACCAACCATGACTGCAATAAGACCAGCAGAAATTAATAAAGTCCGAATCATACAGCACTCTTTTCAAATATCTGAGTCAGACGCGGGACATCATAGCCGAGCACTTTTTCAACGCTACCGTCTTTTTGTTCGATAGTTGTAAAAGGTACGCCCATTTGACCGCTAATTTCTACCATTTTTTGAGCGTCTTCTCTGCTTAGATCAACTCGTTTGTCTGTGTACTTGATGTCGTGTTGATCAAACCAACGCTTCACCATAACGCAGTACGGGCAACTTGCTGTGCTATATACGGTTACATTCATATTTACCTCCTTATGCATGTATCTGCCTTTCAGTATATTGTAAATGATTTACATTTGTCAATAATTTACAATATATGATATACTCTG
>DAIUJM010000020.1:0-14264 GCA_036848695.1 Candidatus Saccharimonadota bacterium | reverse complement strand
GCAGAATTGAGTACAAGAGGTAGTGTAAGTGAAGTTTTGCTTTTGGTGCACGCTAGCAAAACAGACGACTTAAGGTAACTTCGGTGATCAATTTTAATTAATGTATTTATGAGCATTCTAAGCTGTTGCTTAAGATGCACTTAAATCTAAGGAGCTTTATTCTGCCTATGGCTAAGACAGATCTAACAAAGCGCAACCAGCGAGTCTACTTTACACAGGTCGATGACGCGCTAGCGCTACCAAACTTAATTGAACATCAAACCACGTCGTTTACGAATTTCGTACAAGAAGGCCTTGGCGAAATTTTCGCAGAGGTTAACCCTATTGAAGACTATACCGGTACTAAACTTGAACTTCGTTTCAAAGATTATCGTTTTGCTGATCCAAAAATCAGCGAAGTTGAAGCTCGTGAAAACAATGTTAGTTTCGACGCTCCGCTGTACGCGAACGTTGAACTTACTAATAAGGTAACCGGTGAAGTTAAAGAACAAGAAATATATCTTGGTGACTATCCGTGGATGACATCTCGTGGAACGTTTGTAATTAATGGTTCAGAGCGGGTAGTAGTCAGTCAGCTAATTAGAAGTCCTGGTATCTTTTTTACCGCTGAAAAAAGTGGTGGCAGAAACCTTTACGGAGCCAAGCTTATTCCCGGCCGTGGCGCATGGTTAGAATTTGAAACAGCCGCAAATGGTGCAATCTACGTAAAAATTGATCGCCGACGTAAAATTGCCGTTACTACACTACTTAGAGCTCTTGGCTACGCACAGACTAATCAGTTAAAAGATATCTTCAAAGATGTTGATACTGGTGAAGTGAACTACCTAGATGCAACTATCGCTAAAGACCCAAGCAAAGGCAACAGCGATGCTTTGATTGAAGTTTACCGACGTATTCGTCCAGGTGATCTTGCGACTGTAGATAACGCCCGAAGTCTTATTGAAAACGTTTTCTTTAACTTCAAACGTTTCGATCTTTCACGCGTTGGACGCTATAAAATGAACAAACGTCTAGAAATTGACGTTGCCAACACTGCCGAAAACCGTGTTATGCGACTTGATGATCTTGTAGCCATTGTAAAAGAGATTATTCGCCTAAATAACACTCAAGATGCACCAGACGACATTGATAGCCTTGCTAACCGTCGTGTAAAAATGGTTGGCGAACTTGTACAGCGTCAATTCCGTATTGGTTTGCTTCGAATGGAACGTAACGCTAAAGACCGCATGAGTATGTCAGAGATCGAAACGGTTACTCCTGCACAGCTTATTAATGCTAGACCAATTGTGGCGGCTGTTCGTGAATTTTTTGCAAGTTCACAACTTTCACAGCTTATGGATCAGACCAACCCACTTTCAGAGCTAGCTCACAAGCGACGCCTGAGTTCTATGGGTCCTGGCGGTCTTTCAAGAGAACGTGCAGGCTTTGAAGTACGTGATGCACATCCAACACATTATGGTCGTTTATGTACTGTAGAAACTCCTGAAGGCGCCAACATTGGTTTGGTACTTAACCTTGGTTCGTACGCACGTGTGAATGAATACGGCTTTATAGAATCGCCATACCGCGTTGTTAAGAACGGTAAGGTTTCTAAAGAGGTAGTATATCTTGATGCCGACGAAGAAAAGAAGGCCGTAATTGCATCAGCCGGCATGGAACTCACTAAAGACGGTTCATTTGCCGATGAACGTGTTTCAGCACGTGTTAAATTGCAACCAGAAGAGGTCGACGCAGAACTTGTAACACACATGGATGCAACTCGTAATCAAATTCTCGGTTCAACAGCATCACTTATACCATTTGCCGAAAAAGATGCAGTAGGACGTGCTCTTATTGCTTCTAATCAACAGAAACAAGCCGTACCTCTTATTAAGACCAAAGCTCCTGTAATCGGAACCGGTATGGAAGAAGTTGTTGCAAAGAACAGCGGTCTAGTAATTTATGCCGAAGCTGACGGTACAATTACTAAATCTGATGCAAGTGAAGTAGTTGTTAAGTACGCTAAGAATTCAACTACTTACAAATTGCAGCACTTTGTTCGCACAAACGAAGGTTCTTCAATGAACCAAAAAGTTGTTGTGAGCACCGGTGATTCTGTAAAAGCTGGCGACGTTCTAGTTGACGGTATGAGCACCGATGGCGGTGAACTTGCACTTGGCAAAGACTTAACTGTTGCCTTCATGCCTTGGGGTGGTTATAACTTTGAAGATTCAATTGTTATCTCACGACGCATCGTAGAAGACGACGAACTTACCAGCATTCACATTAGTGATTACATGGTAGAAGTTCGTGAAACAAAGCTGGGCCCTGAAATTGTTACTAGAGATATCCCGAATGTTTCAGAAGAAAGCCTTCGTCACCTAGACGAAAACGGTATTGTACGTATTGGCGCCGAAGTAAAAGCTGGCGACATTTTGGTTGGTAAAATTACACCAAAGGGTGAACAAGAGCTAAGTTCTGAAGAACGACTGCTTCGTGCGATCTTTGGTGAAAAAGCTAAAGATGTTCGAGATACTTCACAACGCATGAACAACGGTAAGCATGGAAAAGTTGTTGGTGTTAAGATCTTTAGCCGTGAAAACGGTCATGATCTTAAAGCCGGTGTTCTTATGCAAGTGCAGGTTTTTGTTGCTCAGATGCGAAAGATTGCAGTTGGCGATAAGCTTGCTGGACGTCACGGTAACAAGGGTGTAGTTGCTCGAATCATGCCAGAAGAAGATATGCCATTCACTGAAGATGGTACTCCTGTCGATATTGTACTCAACCCACTTGGTGTGCCTTCACGTATGAATATTGGTCAGTTGTTCGAAACACATCTTGGTATAGCTGCAAGCGTACTCGGTTACACTGCGGCAACGCCTGCATTTAATGGTGTTCCAGTTAATACCATCAAAGCTGAACTCAAGAAAGCCGGTTTACCAGAAGATGGAAAGCAGCAGCTCATTGATGGTCGCACTGGTGAATACTTTAAAGAACGTGTAACGGTTGGCATTATGCACATTATTAAGCTGCATCACATGGTAGCAGATAAGATTCACGCGCGAAGTATTGGCCCATACACTATGGTGACTCAACAGCCACTTGGTGGTAAGGCGCAAAATGGTGGTCAGCGATTTGGAGAGATGGAAGTATGGGCACTAGAAGCATATGGTGCTGCAAATACCCTGCAAGAAATGCTGACACTTAAGTCTGATGACGTTTACGGTCGTTCTAAGGCCTACGAATCAATCATCAAGCAAGAACCAATTGTTGGTCCTAAGATTCCAGAAAGCTTTAATGTGCTTGTAAAAGAACTTCAAGGTCTTAGCCTTCGCGTTGATCTAATTAACGAAGGTAAAGAATTTGATGCAGAAGAAGTACTAGAAGCTGTGGTAGCTGACGAAGCTGAGCATATGCCGGAAGTTCACCCTGAACAGAGTGTTCCTATGGATGTAACAGAAGAAATGGTTGCTAGTGAGTTCGAAATCTTGGACGACACCGGTACTTCCGATCTTTCTACAGACGACGCTGTAGCACTTGATGATTCAAATGATGATAACGAAAACGATTCGGCTGAACCCGAAGTAAAGGAGGAGGCGTAAATGAAACCTACCCCATTTAGCACAAATATTACTGACTTCGACGCCGTTCGACTTGTTGTTGCTAGTCCAAGCGACATCATTGATTGGAGCTACGGTGAAGTTACGAAACCAGAAACCATTAACTACCGAACTCAGAAACCTGAACGTGATGGTCTGTTCTGTGAACGTATTTTTGGTCCAGTAAAGAACATCAACCCCCACGACGCTAAGTACAAGGGCGTTCGCTCTCGGGAAGCCGCTGTTGATAAGAACGGCGAACTTGTTACAAATTCTATAGTACGGCGTGAACGAATGGGCCATATCAATCTTGCTGCACCAGTAGCGCATATTTGGTTCCTTCGTGGTACTCCAAGCCCTATTGGTCTGCTACTTAACATCACTGTTAAGAATCTTGAGCGAATTGTTTACTTTGCCTCATACGTTATTACTTCGGTTGATGTAGAGAAGAAAGAACAGTTCCTTAAAGATGCTGAAGCTGAACTTGAGGCTGCAAAAGCTGCAATTAAAAAGCGCTTTGAAGACCAGGCTACCGAAGAAAACGCTGATGTTAAAGCCTTGGCTGAAGCCCAGAGTAAAGAAATTGATGAAGTAACTGAAGATTTCCTTCACAAGAAGCAACAACTAGAAAGCTTGGTAAAGTGTGGTCTGATTTCAGAAACCGACTATCGCAATCTACCAGATGAATACCAAGATATCGCTGAAGCTGCTATGGGTGGCGTAGCTATTCAGAAACTACTTGATGAAATTGATCTTGCAAAACTGATTCAAGATCTAGCCGAAGAAGTTGAAGGTACAAAAGGCCAACGCAAGAAGAAGCTTATGAAGCGACTCAAGATGCTAGAGAGCATGTTGAATGCCGGTATTGAACCAGGCAGTCTCTGCGTGAGTGTTCTACCAGTTATTCCTCCAGACCTACGTCCTATGGTACAGCTAACCGGTGGTCGTTTTGCAACGTCTGACATGAACGATTTGTATCGCCGTGTTATCAACCGAAACAACCGCTTGAAGAAGCTGATGGATCTTAACGCTCCTGAAGTAATCCGTCGCAACGAACAGCGTATGCTACAAGAAGCAGTCGATGCTCTAATCGACAACTCTGCCGCTCGTTCAGGTCGTGCTGTAAGTGCAACTGGTGGCCGACGTCGCCTGAAATCACTTTCAGACATGCTAAAGGGTAAGCAGGGTCGCTTCCGTCAGAACCTTCTTGGTAAGCGTGTTGATTATTCTGGTCGTTCAGTAATCGTATCTGGTCCTGAACTCACCATTGATCAATGTGGTTTACCGAAACTGATGGCACTAGAGCTGTTTAAGCCATTTGTGATTGGCTGGTTAATGCAACATGAATACGCTCACAACATTAAGAGCGCAACCCGTTTAATTGAAGCTAACGAAAACATCATTTGGGATGCACTAGATGAAGTTATTAAGAACAAATACGTTCTTCTTAACCGAGCACCAACACTTCACCGTCTTTCAATATTAGCTTTCCAGCCGAAACTGATTGAAGGTAAAGCTATTCAGCTCCACCCACTTGTATGTAAAGGTTTCAATGCCGACTTTGATGGTGACCAAATGGCTGTTCACTTGCCACTTTCTTCAGCTGCACAAAAAGAAGCTCGTGAGCTTATGACTGCAAGCAAGAACTTGCTGAAACCTGCTGATGGATCACCAATTCTACATATTGAACAAGATATTGTACTAGGCTGTTATTACTTAACATACGAAAAGCCCGGTGTTACAACTGACAAGGTTGTACCAATTTCTACCATCGACGAAGCAATTATTGCGCTAGATGCTGATAAGATTAAACTTCAGACCAGAATCCGAACCACATTCCGTGGACAGCGCTTCGAAACAACAGCTGGTCGTTTGTTGTTCAATAGTATCTTCCCAGAAGATTTTGAATTCCAAAACGATACTATGACCAAGAAGAAGTTGACTGCCGTTATGGGTCGCGTATTTGCGCAGTATGGCTCTGATGTAACTGCTGAAATTGCCGACGAACTTAAACGGACTGGCTTCAGTTACGCAACATTCGCAGGTATTTCTACTGGTATGGATGACTATATTGACCTTGAAGGTTTAGATACGCTTATCGAAGCCGGTGAAGAAAAAGCCTCTAAGATTGCTGACCAGTTTGAACAGGGTCTGATTACCGAAGAAGAACGCTATCGTCTTACAGTTAACACTTGGCGAGACGTGGATGCTGCAGCCCAAGCTAAGCTTGTTGTTGCATACCAGGGTGTTGATACTGGTATTAGTATTGCTTTGATCTCTGGTGCTCGTGGTAGCATCTCTCAGATCAAACAGGTGTCTGGTATGAAGGGTATGGTTGTAGATGCAGTTGGTCGTGAAGTTGAGCTACCAATTAGAAACAACTACAAAAAGGGTCTTACACCAATTGAATACTTCGTAGATACCCGTGGTTCACGAAAAGGTTTGATTGATATTGCACTTCGTACCGCCGATTCAGGTTACTTAACTCGACGTATGGTAGATGTAGCTCAAGATGTCTTTACTATTGAAGAAGACGGTGCTGATACCGGACTTGCTATGAGCCGTGCTGAAACCGAAGAACTTGGTATGAACTACGGTGTACGTCTCAGTGGTCGTTTTGCTGCTGAAAACGTAAAGGTCGCTGGTAAGACAGTGGTTAAGGCAAACGAACTGATTACCGAAGCTATTGCTGAAGCAATTGATACAAGTGATCTAAACGAAGTACGAATTCGAAGCGTGCTTTCGGCTACTAACCTGCGTGGCATCAGCCCGAAGAGTTATGGTATCGACATGGCAACTGGCGAAGTTGTAAAACCATTCCAGCCAGTTGGTGTTATTGCTGCCCAATCTGTTGGTGAGCCAGGTACACAGCTTACTATGCGTACAAAGCATACAGCTGGTGCCGCACTTTCTGACGACGTGACGCAGGGTCTCCCACGTGTAGAAGAGCTTCTTGAAGCCCGTGCGCCAAAGAGCCAGGCGTTCCTAAGTGAAATCACAGGTTCAGTTGCTGTTTGGGAAGAAGGAAACAACTACATTGTTCAGGTAACTCCAACTGATGCAAAAGTTGAAGAAATCGCCCTAGAAAAACGCAAACCACAAATGAAGAATGGTCAACAAGTTCTTGCCGGTGACGTTATTGCCGCCGACAAAGATGCCAGCCGCCCATTAGTTGCACCATTTGATGCAACGGTTGACTTCCATGACGGTAAGGCAGTTCTAACTGCTCACGGCATGGCTCCAGTTAAATACGAAGTACCAGGCTTTAAGGTTCTTACAGTAGCCGATGGTGACAGTGTAGTTGCAGGTGATCGTCTTTCTAACGGTTCACTTAACCTACACGACTTGATGCGCCTACAGGGCATTGAAGCTACACAGCGCTACATTATTAACGAAATCTTAGGAATGTTCGCACAGCAAGGTGTAGATCTTGCCGACCAACATCTTGAGATTATTGTTCGCCAGATGTTTAGCCGTGTTCAAATTGAAGATAGTGGTGATAGCTTGTTTGTTACTGGCGACATAGTCAGTAAAGCATCTGTTGTTGAAGAAAATGCAAAATTGGTTGCGGATGGTAAAACTCCTGCCGAATTTACGCAGTTACTTCTTGGTATCGCTAAAGTTTCAACTTGGTCAGATAGCTTCCTTTCAGCTGCTTCATTCCAAGACACAACACGTGTTCTGATTAATGCTGCAACTAGTGGTCGTGTAGATAACCTGTACGGATTGAAAGAAAACGTAATCATCGGTCGCAAGATTCCTGTTGGAACAGGTGTTATTGCTGACTACGATGTTGCGGATCAACTGTAAATCTGTTACAATCTAGTTCAAGAGTTTCACATATCAAATAGTGAATAGTGAATAGTGTGAGTGATTAGTTTGTGCTGAATACTAATCACTATCCACTAGCACTAATCACTCATAAAAATTCAGGAGAATTTTTAACACATGCCAACAATTAATCAACTAGTTCGAAAACCACGTTCGAGCAAGTCTAACAAAGTTAAGACTGCTGCGCTTCGTAAGGTTACCAACTCTTTAAAGACGAAGAGTTACGAAAAGCCATCTCCTTTCAAAAGAGGTGTCTGTATCAAGGTAACTACTAAAACCCCACGTAAACCGAACTCAGCACTTCGTAAGGTTGCACGTGTGCGCCTAACTAACGGTCACGAAGTTTGGGCTTACATTGGCGGTGAAGGTCATAACCTGCAGGAGCATGCAGTTGTACTAATACGCGGTGGACGTGTTCCGGATCTTCCAGGTGTCAGGTACCATATTGTTCGTGGACATCTTGATCTTCAGGGTGTTTCAGATCGAAAACAAGGCCGTTCTAAGTACGGTGCTAAGAAAGAGAGCAAATAATGCCGCGAAAAAAGACCAAATCTCTTATTAGAAATATTCAGCCTGATCGCAAATACAACTCTGTACTTGTACAGCGACTCATCAACCGTAGCATGAGAGATGGCAAAAAAGCTTCAGCTGAAGCCGCTGTTTACACTGCAATGGAAGAAGCTGCAAAGAAACTAAAGGTTGAAGACCCACTTATGGCGCTTGAAGAAGCCATGGGTAACGTATTCCCAGGTGTAGAGGTTAAATCTCGACGTGTTGGTGGCGCAAACTACCAAGTACCGTTTCCTGTTGAAGGTCACCGTAAAACTCACCTTGGTATGATGTGGTTTGTTGGCGCAGCGCGTGCTCGAAAAGGTATGCCTTACTGGCAGCGTTTGATGAACGAAATTGTAGATGCTCATAACCAAGCTGGTGCAGCCGTAAAGAAGAAGGAAGACACACACAAGATGGCAGAAGCCAACCGTGCCTTCGCTCACTTCGCAAGGTTCTAGTATGCTGACAACTTCTGATAGTGAATGGGCTGGGCCGTTTCTAGAAAGAAGACTACACCATGCCGAAGAAAAACTCGGGGCAACACTAGGCAGGGTGGCACGACGGCCTGTTTTTGAACCGATTGATGCCGCTATAGTAAGATATAGACAATATCGAGTTGAATCAGCAGCAGTAAGCATTGCAACTTTGCAGAAGTTTAGAACTCCATTTAGCAGTATAGTTGAAACCATAGAAGATTTAGAAAGAGGGAATTAATGGCGACGAAACAATTAGATCTAGTAAAATTACGTAACGTTGGTATTATCGCGCACATTGATGCCGGTAAAACCACAACAACTGAAGGTATTTTGTACCGAACTGGTATTAACCATAAAATTGGTGTGGTTCGTGGCGAAGGCGACGGCGCAACTACTGACTGGATGGAACAAGAAAAAGAGCGCGGTATTACCATTACTTCTGCTGCTGTGACATGTTTTTGGAAGGGTCACCAAGTTAATATTATAGATACACCAGGTCACATTGACTTTACTGTTGAAGTTGAGCGTTCACTTCGAGTACTTGACGGCGCTGTAACGGTGTTTGATGGTAAAATGGGTGTTGAATCACAAAGTGAAACCGTATGGCGCCAAGCTGATAAATACGGCGTACCTCGCGTGTGTTTCATCAACAAAATCAATCAAACTGGTGGTGATTTCTGGAAGTCCCTTGAAACTATTCATACTCGACTAACTAAAAAAGCTTACGCAGTACATATTCCAATCGGATTTGAACAGTCAATCAACGGTGTCATTGATCTTCTTGAAATGAAGGCTTACACCTATACCGAGTACCACGACAAAGCACTTGTTGAAGGCGAAATTCCTGAAGACATGAAAGAAAAAGCTAAAAATGCTCGTTCACTTCTTATTGAAGCTGCCGTTGAACACGATGACGACCTTATGATGAAGTTTCTTGAAGAAGGTGAAGAAGCTATTTCTAACGAAGCATTCCGCGCTGCACTCCGTAAGGGTGTCCTTTCAGGCGAACTATTCTTAGTAACTGGTGGCGATGGCCGTGGTGTTATTGTAGAAAAAGTCCTCGACCTTATGACTGAGTTCCTACCTAGTCCAATTGACCGTGGCTCTGTATGGGGTACTCACCCTAAAACTGGTGATGAAATTGAACGTAAGCCTTCAAATGATGAACCTTTTGCAGCACTGGCATTTAAAATTGCTACCGATCCATTTATGGGTAAACTGTGCTTCTTCCGAGTTTATTCAGGTAAAATCTCTGCTGGTTCATACATTCTAAACAGTACAACTGGCGAAAAAGAACGAGTTGGTCGTTTAGTGCGTATGCATGCAGATAAACGTGAAGATGTAACAGAAGTAGAAGCGGGTGATATTGCAGCTATTGTTGGCCTTAAAAAAGTAACAACCGGTAATACACTTTGCGACCTTGACAAGCCTATTATTCTTGAAAGCATTGATTTCCCAGAACCACCTGTTTCAATTGCAATCGAGCCTAAGACCAAGGCCGACCAAGAAAAAATGGGTCTTGCACTGCAACGACTTGCTGAAGAAGATCCGACATTCCGCGTACATACCGACGAAGAAACTGGTCAGACAATTATTTCTGGAATGGGTGAACTTCACCTTGAAATTCTTGTTGACCGTATGAAGCGAGAGTTCTCTGTTGAAGCTAATATTGGTCAGCCACAGGTTGCCTACCGTGAAACTATTCGCAAAGAAGTTGAAATTCAGGGTAAATTCATCAAACAGTCTGGTGGACGTGGACAATATGGTGACGTATGGCTTCGCCTTAAACCACAAGAACCGGGCAAAGGCTTCGAATTTATCAACTCTATCAAGGGTGGTGTAGTCCCAAGTGAGTACATTAAACCTGTAGAAAACGGTATCGTCGAAGCTATGGGTAACGGTGTTATCGCCGGATACCCTGTAGTAGACATGTCAGCTGAACTTTACGATGGAAGTTACCATGACGTTGACTCTAACGAAATGGCCTTCAAGATTGCCGGATCAATGGCGCTTCAAGAAGGTGTTAAGAATGGTTCACCAACCCTTCTAGAACCTGTTATGAAGGTAGAAGTTGTTACTCCAGATGACTTCATGGGTGATGTAATTGGAGACCTTAACTCTCGTCGTGGCCGAGTTGAATCTATGGAAGATCGAAGCCAGGCAAAAGTTATTCTCGCCTTTGTACCACTGGCAGAAATGTTCGGCTACACAACCGACATCCGTTCAATGACCCAAGGTCGCGCTTCAAGCACCATGGAACTTGCACACTACGCTGAAGTACCACCAAACGTAGCTGAAGCAGTCATAGCTAATAGAAGCAAATAAATATTACAATCCTATCATCCCCGGCTAGACCGGTGATCCAGTTGAATAATATTAAATAAACGGGTAAAGCAATTCGATGCTCAGTAGCCGACGTAAATTCAAATGTATAGAGTATAAAGTATACCCAAAGGAGAGAGATATGATTTATGGACCAGAAGGACATATAGTTGACGATCAGGTAGATGATGGTGATCCAGAACGCCTATATCACAATGCTGGTAATCGTAAGGCTAATGCAGCTCGGCACATCGCTACGACTGTCGGAAAAGGTCTGATTCAAGCTGGCGACGCGCTTCATAGTGTTGGTCGTACGGTAAGAAACACCTCAAAAGCGGTACATGAGCGAGCGCTGGAGTTCGTAGATGAACTCGACCGAGCTGTCGGCAGATAGTATGATACTGCACATGGCATCTGTTAATCAAACCTGAGTAAATCAAAAGTTTATTACCACATTTCTTATGCTTGCAAAAACTTTTTTGGGCTCTTATAGTCTACTAAAGATTCACAAGGAGAATAAATGGGTAAAAACTTAGAAGTACCTGCAGAAGTATCCAGTACACTCAGAAAGATCAAGGTTGCACAGTCAGTAGGTGAAACTGCATCACAACTTGAGAAACGAGCTGTAGATTTAAGACGCACATTAGGTGATTTGGATATTCAGCCCCTGGATGCACCAGATGGTTTTACGTTTGTTGTTACAGTATTAAATCGCGAGGGAGTACTTACTATTGAACCATTTGATCATAAATCACGTGATTGGGGAGATCCATATCGCCCTGGTGATCCAGAATATGAGGCTATGGTCAAACGATCGCCAATAGGTGATGATGCTGCGATCAAGGTAGGTTCACTTGAGTTCGACACACACAGGGCACAAACTTGGGGGTTTAACGCTTTAAGAAGAGTGCGAGTTCTAATCGACCATAATGTAAGAGTGAAATTAGTAGAATCTGAGTAATAAGCGACCAAACAAGGGTTGATACCAGATACGAAATACTATATACTAGTCTGGTATCTCGCGTGAGGGTTTTGCTTGAGTGGAAACTCGCAATAAGGACCGCGTGACAAATTGTATATAAAATAACGAGCCTCGGGGTTAAACCCTTCGACAGGCTCAGAATAATAGGAGAAAATCTCGATGGCAGATTTTGACCGAACTAAACCGCATGTGAACGTTGGTACTATGGGCCACGTTGACCACGGTAAAACAACCCTAACAGCTGCAATTACGCACGTTTTGGCTAAGAAGCTTCCAAGCGATGTTAACAAGCCTAAAAACTACGACGAAATTGACAACGCACCTGAAGAAAAGCAGCGTGGTATCACTATTGCTACTTCTCACCAAGAGTATGAAAGCGAAAAGCGTCACTACGCCCACGTTGACATGCCAGGTCACGCAGACTACGTAAAGAACATGATTACCGGTGCCGCACAGGTTGACGGTGCAATTCTTGTTGTATCTGCTGCAGACGGCCCAATGCCACAAACTCGTGAGCACGTTCTACTTGCAAAACAGGTAGGTGTACCTAAGATTCTTGTTTACCTAAACAAAATGGATCTTGCAGATGCAGAGCTAGTTGAACTTATTGAAGAAGACGTACGTGATCTTCTTGAAAAGAACGGCTTTGATCGTAGCTGTCCTATTGTTAAAGGTTCTGCTACAAAAGCTCTTGATGGCGACGCTGCTAACGAAGATTCTGTTATGGAACTTGTTAAAGCTATGGACGAATGGGTCGAAGAACCTACTCGTGATCTAGACAAGCCTTTCTTGATGCCTATTGAAGATGTATTTTCAATCAAGGGTCGCGGTACGGTTGCTACCGGACGTATTGAAACTGGTGTTGTTAACATTAACGACGAAGTTGAAATCGTTGGTATCCGAGACACTAAAAAGACTGTTGTAACTGGTATTGAAGCCTTCAAGAAGAATCTTGATAAGGGCCAAGCTGGCGACAACGCTGGTATCTTGCTTCGCGGTATTGAGCGAGATGACATTGAACGTGGTCAGGTTATCTGTAAACCAGGTTCAATCACTCCTCACACCGAATTCGATGCTGAAGTATACGTACTTACCAAAGAAGAAGGTGGACGTCACACTCCATTCTTCAAGGGTTACAAACCACAGTTCTACTTCCGTACTACTGATGTAACCGGTGAAGTTGAACTTCCAGCTGACAAAGAAATGGTAATGCCAGGTGACACTGTAACCTTCAAGGTTAAATTGCTTGCCCCAATCGCCATGGAACAAGGTCTAAACTTCGCTATTCGTGAAGGTGGCCGAACAGTTGGTGCTGGTGTTGTAACAAGCATCACCAAATAATTAGTTCTGTCATCCTGAACTTGTTTCAGGATCCAGTCTAACTAAAAAATAGAGCTGCAATATAAATGCAGCTCTATTTGTTTCTTGTGACAATTTGCAAACAAGGATATACTCACCAGATATGAAAAGGAAACTATTGTGAGTGTACCATGTGAAAATTGTCCAGTTCGTGGCGTAAATCAGATTGCTGAAGCCGAAATATCTGATGACCCTATGATTCGAGTTGCCGGTCGCGTAGCACGAATAATGCTCGAACGTGGTGATAGAGGTGAGCGAGGACCTATGTATACAGGCATTGAAATGAATCCTGAAACAGGCGAAGATTTCGGCCCACGTTTTGAATGCTGCAACCGTAACGCTTCTCTAGCGGCAACTGTAGTAGGTGCCGCAATACTTGCCACCCAACATAATGCCCACTAATCGATCCCGGTTTGTCATCCTGAACTTGGTTCAGGATCCAATGCTATTATTGTAAGATACTGGGGTAGGCTGTGTGAGAATCAGAGGTCCGGATTGCAAATCTGGTATTTTGCACGAATTTAGTGTATAGTTTTACTTACAAACATTAATCGTGGTGACTAAAAGTCATTTGATGCACTCTCAATAGGTATCAAAAGATGTTACACCGCACTGATTCTCCTGCGCATAAAGCTATGGAGGACAAGAAGGAATTATAAATATGGCTGACGCTCCACAGAAGCAAAAGATTCGTATTCGCCTAAAGGCATACGATCACAAAATTATCGACCAATCTGCAAAACAGATCATCGATACCGCACTTAGAACCGGTGCAACAATTAACGGGCCTATTCCGCTACCTACTCGCAAAAGTAAGTACACAGTAATTAAAAGCCCGCATGTCTACAAAAAAGGCATGGAACAGTTCGAAATGCGTGTTCACAAGCGTTTGATAGATATCTTAGAACCAACACCTAAGACTATCGACAGTCTGATGAACCTTTCACTTCCAGCCGGCTGCGACGCCGAAATCAGAATGAACTAAGATACTGTTTCATGTCATTCTCAGCTTGACTGAGAATCCAGTATAAAAAGCGTACTCGTGACTGACCGCTCGAAAAGCCATCCATACGGGTGGCTTTCCAATATTTTGACATAAGGAGTATACTAAAAGTGTAAACATAAGGGGGTCTAACATGGGAATACTATCGTGGATCATACTTG
>DAIUJM010000019.1:0-14453 GCA_036848695.1 Candidatus Saccharimonadota bacterium | reverse complement strand
CGTCAACCACAGCTATAGGTCGGGCGCGGTACACGTTAACAGTAAAGTCAGCTCCGTGCACCTCTTCAGAAAGGGCAGGCTCGGTTTTATCGTGCTCAGCCAGTGAAGTGCCTAGTCGTTCAAGCACCTCTTTAACTGTAGTGGCATTAGTAGCTATTGTACGGTCTTCGCCGTCAATATGAACAGTAACCACGCGAGCATCTTCTGCGCGCACAGTGTTCTTCGGTCGCACGGCTACTCCCCCCGCCAATGCAACTAAGACTACCAAAATGAAAATAATTCGTTTTTTCATAAAAATATGAGGTATTGATAATTAAACAGATCTAATTCTCGCACCTCGCATGTATGCATTAGTATAACACACATTGGCAACACATATGCCGCCCGTACCGGACTATTTGAGCTTCATCAGTTCAAGGCCAACTTGTGCGGATTCACCAAGTTGTTTAGGCAAATTTGAAACATCAAACCATGCAACCGCAATCACCTCGTACGGCCGAGATATGTGCGGTTCTACGATCTTAGGAATCGAAACGCTATAAAATTTAACGTTGTATCGTGGCCATCGCTTTTTTATCGGAAGTTGTCGCTGGCCAATGTACTTTAAATCTTCGGCTGAAATTGTAATTCCAGCTTCTTCGCACAGTTCACGGACCGCCGCATCCTCGGGGCTTTCGCCTCGCGCTACGCCACCACCCGGTAAGCTCCACAGCTGCTTGCCCAACAAACTTTTATGAAGCAAAATCTGACCATTGCATAACACTGCAATTCGAACACGGTTTGAATTGTGTAAGATCAGGCCGATGAACGGATAACTGACGACGTGTAAGATTCGCGCCAGTAGATAAATCAGTTTTTTCATGAAAGTAACTCCAGTGGTGCAAATGCTGCATTGAGTTTTTTGACCCCTTTCCCACCAAACGCAATCGAAAGCATATCGCCGTCAACATCAACAACCGTACCAACCCCAAACAGCTGATGGCGCACCTTTGCACCAACCGCAACTTCAATGCCTGGTTCTGGAATGTAGTCAGGCACATCTGTTGTATGTGTGGGTTGAAAAAAGGATTCCGTAGAGGCTTCTTGCATTGAAGCCCCGCCATCTATATCGCTTAAGAATCGAGACGGGGGATTATGCTGTGAATTACCATACAACATGCGGCTATTGGCATGGTACAAAAAGAGTTCTTCTCGGGCCCGAGTCATGCCCACGTAACAAAGTCGGCGTTCTTCTTCCATTTCTGCCATGTCAAATAATGCCCTGGAGTGCGGGAAAACTGTTTCTTCCATACCCGCCATAAAGACAACCGGAAATTCCAAGCCCTTAGCGGCATGCAGAGTCATAAGAGTCACAGCATCGGCAGAATCATCAAGCGTATCAAGTCCTGAAAGCAGTGCAACTTCTTCCAAAAAACTATCTAGCCCCAGTGTGTCGTATTCTTTGGCTACACTAACTAGTTCTTTCACGTTTTCAATCCGTTCTGCCGATTGCAATGAACCGTCATCGAGCGCTATCTGGTATCCGGTGCGACGAATAACCGCATCAATAAAATCACTAACGCCCATGCTGAGCCTGTCATCCTGAACTAGTTTCAGGATCTCTGCGTCTTCCTCGTTAGATCCTGAAACAAGTCCAGACTGACCATAATCTGTAGCTGGTGCTTGAGACCTAAGATCAGATATTAAATTACTCAGTTCCACCAACCCCTTGTAGGCCTTTCCGGTTACTAATGTGCAAGTTTGCACCTGAGTGAGTGCTTGAGACAAACTGAGATTGTTGTTTGCTGACCATGCAAAAAACTTTTCTAGGCTTTTAGCACCAATACCACGAGCCGGTACGTTCACAATTCTAAGAAAGCTAGTACGATCTTCCGGTTGATAAATAAGCCTGACGTAAGCCATGATGTCTTTTATTTCTTTCCTGTCATAAAATCGCATGCCACCAACAATACGGTAAGGCACCCCATAACGAAGAAACACTTCTTCTAACCCGCGGCTTTGAGCATTAGTTCTATATAAGACCGCAAAATCACTATAGAGCCGAAGCTTCATGCTAACCTGCGTCTTTATTTTATTTACAATGCTTTCACCTTCGTGAGCCTCGGACTGCACCTGTACAATTTGAACTGGTGAGCCAGCCCCGGCCTTAGTCCAAAGCTGTTTATCACTCCGTTGTTCATTCTTAGTAATCACCATATGGGCGGCGTCGAGTATGTTTTTAGTGCTACGGTAGTTTTCTTCAAGCTTAATGACTGTTGCGCTTGGATAGTCCCGCTCGAAGTTTAAAATGTTTCTAAAATCTGCACCACGCCATGAATAGATTGATTGCCAATCATCACCAACTACGCAAAGGTTCTGCTTTTCGTTAGTCAGCAATTTTATGAGTTTGTACTGGGCGCTATTTGTGTCTTGGTACTCGTCAATCATAATGTATTGAAATTGCCGAGACCACTTCTGCTGAAGTTCGGCGTGTGCACTGAACATAGAAACTGTGCGACCAATAAGATCATCAAAATCAAGCGCACCTGCTTCGCGAAGACTACGCTGATAGAGCGGAAAAATCTGCGCCGTAACTTTTTGAGCAGGCAAGGTGGCTGTACCAGCATATTGCTCTGGTGTGATCAATTCATTTTTAGCACTTGAAATCATTCCTGCAATTGAGCTTGGCTTAAACTGTTTTTCATCAATAAATAGTGTTTTGCAGGCCTGCTTTATGGCGCTTTGCCTATCTGCTTCATCAAAAATAACAAAGTTTTTTGGGATACCAATATATTCACCGTCTTGACGCAGTATCCGTACACAAATTGAATGAAACGTACCCATGTAAGGCATAAAACTGCGATTATCGGCTCGCTCACCAAGCAGACTAGCAACCCGTTCGCGCATTTCTTTAGCAGCTTTATTAGTGAAGGTTACAGCCAAAATACTGTATGGACTAACGCCAGACTCTATAAGGTGTGCTATTCGATGCGTTAAGGTCTTAGTCTTGCCACTTCCGGCACCAGCCAAAATAAGCACTGGTCCGTCGACAGTATTGACCGCTTTTTGTTGATTTTCGTTTAATCCCTCGAGTAAATTCATGCCTCACCAGTATACCGGAAATAGTGGGTAGTGGTTAGTTAATAACTAAGATATGAATGGCAACTTCTGACCAGAGAAGATAAAGTAAGCTAATGCGGCGGCTATAGCTATTAAGAGGGCGAGAACGTACCACTTGCCACCATGACCATGATCAAGTTTTGACCAATCGTGAAGCTCAGGGTGATATTCGTTTGTGTCAAAAACGGTTGGCTGTTGTTGCCCTTCGGGTGGCTCGTACCCTTTAGGTAGCTCGTTGCTTACAAGGTTACTAGCAAAAACCTCTCCGGACACTGTATTACTTTCTGTCTGTACCTCTTCTTCTGTAGCGTCCGCCGCCTCATCTTCGGGCATAGCATTTTCTTTGGATTTTTCGAGTTCTTTACTTTCCCCATTATGCTTAGTGTCGGCGAGCGAGGCTTCTTGTGGCTTTTCGTCAGGCTGAGCTGATTCTCTAAAGACTTCTTTCTCTGGATCGTTCGCATCTAATTCAGAAATATCGTCAAGTTTTTTGGCATCTGGTGCGTCTAATTTTTCAACGTCAGAATCGGTCTTAGCGTCTTTCTTTACTGCATCACGGTCAACCTCGTCTTGTAACTCAACCGGATCGTCTTCGGAAGAATCAAATCGCAAACTTCCAGCAGGATGTCCGACCACCACTGCTGGAGCCACCTTCTTAGAATCATCGGATTCTTCGGTCTTTTCCACAGGAGCCTCAGTGCTACTAGCGGTTTCTTTTTTAGGAGCTTCTTCAAGGGAAACTTCGTTAAAGCTTTTCCCAGCATGTTCGGGTAATAATTCAATTACATCACTCGGTGCATCTTCAGTAACGGTTTTTTTGGCTCGTCTTAGGTTAACTGTGTTAGATCCTTGAATAATATCGAACGACCTACCTGGTGTTTTTTTACTAGAGGACTGTTTGGGCATAGTTGGCTTAGATGTCTTTGAATCTTCTGAGTTTATTTCACCGAAGTGGGTTAGTAATGCGCTCGTCTGTTCACTTAGTTCGCTCACTGAAGTATCTAGTAGTTTAAAATCGTCTTCGGAAGGCGCAATCTGCTTCTTTTTTTTGCTAAGTATTCCCATTATTTCCCCTCTTTTTTTGTGATAGCAATCTTTTTTTCTACTAACTTTTCCGCGCATTCAACAATTGGCCAAAATGTTGCCAAACTCAAACTTGCGCCTCCTACTAATAGCCCGTCGACACCTTTTATTCGTAGATATGCGTTGGTGTTTTCTTTCGTTACGCTACCGCCGTATAGAACTGATATACTGGCGCCCGTAACCGCACCGTACAAACTTGTAACCTCGGCCCGAATTTTAGTAACAGCCCGCTCAACATCTTCCGGATCAGCGTATTCGCCAGTACCAATTGCCCATACCGGTTCGTAAGCAATAATGATTTTTGCCACTTCTTCTGCAGTAAGATCAGAAAGACCAAGCGAAAGCTGGTCGTGTAATACCTGGTTTGTATGATAGTGCTGTCTTTCTACCAGTGTTTCTCCAACACAAAATACTGGTGTAATACCGCTTCGAAACGCTGCTGCATTCTTTTCACGAACAAAATCGTTTGATTCATGCAAAATATGTCGCCGCTCTGAATGGCCAACTAAAACGTAGTTTGCAATACCTCTTAGCATGGGCATACTTATTTCACCAGTGAAGCCACCCTCGTCTCGAAAAAAAGCATTTTGCGCAGCTACTTTAATTGGCGAGTCTTTTAATGCTTCGGCTACACTACTGAGCGCCAGAGTGTGCGGTGCAACACCAACTTCTACACCGCTTTGTATGGTTTTATCAGCCAACTTAGAGGCATACAAAGTAGCCTGCTTTAAGCTAAAATACATCTTCCAGTTGCCAATTATAATTTTACTTCGCCCACTCATAATAATTAAGCTTATTGTAACATAGTCCACGTTGATTGTATTTATGCTTATGGGTGGGTATACTAACGGAAGTAATACATAAAAAATAAATACCATGAATAAACTCAAAAAATATATCAATCGAATGTCAGAGCCAATTCTTGCTTTGACTATTGTTTTTTTTGCTGTAGCTCCATTAGTTAGGAGTCCGACTGTGTACGCCGCTCCCTTTGCCTGCGAACCTGCTTTTTATCAAGCCATGACAGGTACATTCAAGAAGCTTGACCCTGAAACAGGTCAGTATACCACTGTCGGCAGTACTGCCTTGTACCTAAACGCTATTGGCTACAATACGGAAGACAACTATATATATGGTCTCAATAACGATCCCGGTGGTTCAACTCTCATGCGTATTGAACACGATGGCTCATATACAGATCTTGGACTACCAACCGGCTTACCTTCCACCGGTAGTGTTGTCGGTGATTTTGACCATACTGGCAATCTGTACGTATTAATTAACTCACCGAATTCAAGTCTGTATCGAATTGATATAACAGCGGATACCGCAACCGAAATTATAATGTCTGATACGTTATCTATTAATGACTTTGCCTATATAAATGGTTTCCTGTATGGCACAAGTGGAACTTCGTTATACCGAATTGATGCTACAACTGGAACGGTGACCACAACCGCACTTGGCATTCCTTCCGCTGTTTATGGTGCAGCTTGGTCTACGGTGGATGACCGTCTTTATTTTAGCCAAAATAGTAGCGGTGTTATATACGAAGTTACCGGCTATGATACTGTCAGCCCTGATGCTACGGCGGTTTTACAGGGTGATGGTAATTTAGTGGGTAACGACGGCGCTAGCTGTTCACTTGCACCCACGGTTATCTTAGATCTAGTTGCTAATAACGATTCAGCCAGCACATCATACAACACACCTATTGATATACCCTTGAATACCGGCGTACTAGTTAACGACGTCGGCTCAGATCTCACAGTTACTGATTTCACCCAGCCTGCCAACGGGACCGTTACGGTAAACTCAGACGGTTCTTACACCTACACTCCAAACCCGGGTTTCACTGGCGTTGATACGTTTCAATACACTGTAACAGATTCAGTCGGCAGTTCAGCCACAGCTACTGTTTCAATAACTGTAGCACCCGAGATACCGTCTGCTGGCGGGCTTAAAATGAAACTTCTTTCTACTGTGCTAACTTTGACGGGTATTACTGTGGTAATTATACTGTTTACTGTATTTATTAAATTCAATCATAAAAAAATGAAAATTAACTAAACCGTGCAAATATATGTATACTCTAAACCCCGCAAATCATAAACATCGTCAGCTATTTTACCTGTTGATATTTGTGTTCGTAGGTATTAGTACTGCACACACAAAACTACACGCAATTTCTCAAACTGAGCCCGCCACGCCTTCAAGCACTGTATATAGTCATGGTGGTTATTATATAGGCTTTGACCAGGTAACACCTCCTACCGGCAACTGGACTTCTTCTGACACATCTCTGACAGAAGGGGTAATGGCGTCATATACATTTCCAGAAATCACTAATACCTGTAGTACGGCAACCATCTCATCTTTAACGGTAAATATTGAAACAACAGCCATTGAGTTTGCTCCCGGTACCACACAAGATCTTGCCGGAATTATGGTGGCGGTAGTAAATAAAAGTAGCCCACCATATAACCCAGTGCAACTGCAAAGTATTATAAGTGGCGCTACTTGGCTGAGTGATCCTAATTTAACCGCACGTGGTATTACCAACCCACTATTTTCTAATCCACCCGCTAGCATACCCGGAAATATATCTGTGAACATTAATACCACTGGCATGACGGTGGAAACCTATAACGACCGTGCCATAACGGTGTTCCATGATCTACTAGATGCCTATAATGGTTTTGTAACAAGCATCACATCTTCGCAGCCTACTGTAAGTGTCACTACCGACGACAGTCCTTGTTATCCGCCTCCGACCCAAGAAATACCTGGACCTCCTGAAGCTGGCTCCGCCCGTACAATTGAACCACTCCATATAATGACTTTATGTGGAATCGTATTCACATTAGTATTTATACGATCCTCTCGGTACAAACACAAAGACACTCGTTAGCTGTTGAGTAGCGCTTCGACACCAGGTAGTTTGAGACCGCTCATAAGTTCTAGGCTTGCACCTCCACCGGTTGATATGTGGGTAAATTGTGACGACTTATGTTCATATAGCCAGCTCAGTACAAAATCTGCAGTGTCTCCGCCGCCAACAATGCTGACTGCACCGTGTTCTTGGCTTATGGCCTCTGCCATCACACTCGAACCTTGCGCAAATTGTGATAGCTCAGCATAACCTAAAGTTCCGTTCCAAATAACCGTAGAAGCACGTTTGATGTGTTTGCTAAATTCGCGCATTGTTTCAAACCCAATATCTAGAATGTAGTCGTCTGGTGTTATATCTGTGAACGTGCAATCTCGTCTTTGCGACGACTTCGCAATTTCTGTAGCAACACCTACATCAGTTGGAAGTATCAGTTGGTTGGGTTTTGCTTTTTGCAATATTGTCGCAATTTGCCTGTCTTGGTCATCTTCATAAAGACTCTTTCCAATGGCTTTATCATCATATTTAAAGAAAGTGTTAGCCATAGCGCCGCCGATTAAAATTGTGTCGGCTATGTCCAGCAGTCGTTCAATAAAACCAATTTTATCGGAAATTTTAGCTCCACCTACCACCGCTACTACAGGGTGCTGGGGTTGTTTCATAGCTTTGCCGAGCACCGTAACTTCCTTCTCAAGTAGCAAACCTGCGACCGATGGCAGTACATGGGTAATAGCTTCTGTACTAGCATGTGGTCGGTGCACAACACCAAAGCCATCTTGTACAAAATAGTCGGCACCACTCGCCTGTTTTAGTCGGACTGCAAAGTCGGGATCGTTAGCCTCTTCCTCAGTGTGAAACCTAAGATTTTCTAGTATAACGACTTCACCATTTTTTGCCTTCTTAACAGTCAGTTGAGCTGAATCATTAATACAGTCTTTTGCAAACGCAATATTCACTTTTGGTAAAAGTTCATGAAGCCGCTGGGCGGCGACCGAAAGACTGCACGATGCATCTGGCTCACCACCAGGTCTTCCTAAATGAGAAATTATTACAACTTTGCAGTTGCGCGTCAGTAAATATTCAATGGTTGGTACGGTTTGTGCTATGCGGTAATCGCTGGTAATTTTGCCAGATTCATCAATTGGAACATTAAAATCTGCTCGTAGCAAAATTGTTTTACCATGCACGTCAACATCCCGAATTGTTTTTTTCGAGAATGATGCCGTGCTTTTATTCATAATTACTCTAGTACTCGTACTTTGATTGTATCGGTACCACCTGGTGTACCCGCATATTTTCCAGAAGCCGTGACGACAATATCGCCTTTACTAAAAATGTGTTCTGCTTGAAGATATTCGGAAAGCTTAGTAGCGGCATACTTGTCTGCTGGTCGTACATAAGTTTGTGAACTATATAGTAATGCTAACTGTTGAGCCACGCGCTTTTCCGGCGTGACAATAATAAGCGGCAGTTTTGAACGCCATGCACTAATAGCAATTGCCGTTACACCGGTCTGCGTTTCTGCAACAATTGCTCTAGCTCCAACCTTTTGGGCTAAATCTATGATTGTTGCTGAGATTGCTTCGATCATAGAATATTCACCTCTGTCAGTAAATTGAGCGCGAACCGTACTGTTTTCTTGTGTGTAGCGAATAATACGATTCATGATTTTAATAGCTTCGATTGGGTAGCGGCCATTAGCCGTCTCGTCTGAAAGCATCACGGCATCAGCCCCAACAATCACTGCCGTTGCCACGTCGGAAACCTCTGCCCTAGTTGGTTCCGGCTGTTCCATCATACTGGCTAGCATCTGGGTTGCTACAATGCTGATTTTTTCGTACTGAAGGCATAGGCCAATAATCTTACGCTGAATCACCGGTACGCTTTCTGGCATAGTTTCAATAGCAAGGTCGCCGCGAGCCACCATCACAGCATCGCTTTCGCGTACAATTTCATCTAGGTGATCGACGGCCGACTTTGTTTCTACTTTTGTGACAATCCGTACAGTTGACCGAAGGTTCGTTAGGAGCCGTCTTAAATGACGAATATCATCTGCGGTTTGTACAAAACTCAGAGCCACAAAATCTATATCGTGTTCGGCACCAAAAACAATATCTTCACGGTCTTTTTTGGTGATTATGTCGCCACCAAAATCGGTATCAGGCAAATTCAAGCCTTTACGCTTCATTAGAATGCCGTCGTTTTCAATCCGGACATGAATCATACCATCACGTACACTTGTTACAACACTCTGCACCCGACCGTCATACATAAATACCCGATCACCGCGTTTTACTTTTTTAGAAAGATCATATTGCACCGGCAAAGTTGCATCGGAGGCTTCAACACCGTAGCCTAGCACCAGTTCTTGACCGCGTTGTACATGCCTCACACCTTCAAAATCTCCTAGTCTAATTTTCGGACCTTGCAAGTCTTGCACAATTGCCACGTGCCGACCTAGTTCTTTACTAGCTTTTCGTATCCATTTAATCTGCTGTTCTCGCTCTTCATATGTGCCATGACTAAAGTTAAGTCGAAATCCATCCACTCCAGTGGAAACCATTTCGTATATCATCTCATAGCTATCTGTTGAAGGCCCAACAGTAGCAAGAATTTTAGTGCGCTTAAGCACGTCTAAAGTAGCGCCCCCTGTTTTTTTATTGCTATTCATAATTACTTACTAGTGTAGCAAAGCGGGCCGGGTATTGAAATATCTGATGATGTGGGTGAAAACGTATTCACTGCTAAATGAACCGCTCCTGGCCATACTTTAACTTATGGAAAAACCTATTACACCCAACCGTTTCTTAATACAACCATCGACCGAAAGACCAGACGGCGTTGCACCGTATGTTCCACGTCCCGCTCGGAGCGCACACGAAATCTCGCGACGTCGTTCACGACGAAGTGGCTCTTTGATACTTGAAGAACAACAGCAAGGAATTGCCCTGGTTACCCTCGGAGCTAATCAACTAGGAAGTCCCGAGGAGGTTTCCGATTGGGCTGAGTTTGGATCGGCAGCTTGTATTGGTAGCGGACCATACATGTTCAACGGTAATGTTATGAATCGTTACGTTGCCCTTCCTATGCTTGGGGCAGAAAATATGGCAGACAGGCCCGATAGCGCGGAACTTCACGAACGTGCCATTTTAAAACTAGCCCGCGCTGCAGAACTGGCCGGAAAAACACTTATTGCACACGAGCAGCGTGTTCCCAAGAAAACTTCCGTCCGGCTAGCACTTATGACGGGCAAGGCAACCGTAGAAGCAGCACTAGAACTTGCCTGCGTACCGCTGGGTGACTTTACGGCAGACCCTGGAAATTACCTGAGTAATACAGATGTACAACATCTTGTAAGGCAACGGTGTATGGATCTTGTACAGGCAACTAACAGCCTGGGCGTTGAGCTTGGAACATATCCATCGGCCGCCCAACTTGTTGACCCTATCAGTCCCCTAGCCGTAGCCCTACAAAAAGATGGTAGTGACCAAGTGGTACGAACCTACGAACGGCTTATGTAAGGCTAAATGATTCTTCTATAAAGAATTGTTTCTGGTCTTCATATCTTTCAACCAGTGAAGGCATATTCGGGAGCATCTCTTCAGAGTTAAATTCTGGCGAATCAAACCACTCGTACTCGGCATGTTCATGGTGCTGCAAGAGCTCACCTATAGCATCTTCACACACTAGCAGAGTGAAGTGTGTAAAGCTTTCGAGCTGCTCAGCTTGGTATATTCTAAAGTACCCGCCTCCAAGAGCATGGAATTTTCCGCTTAGCCCCGTTTTTTCTTTCAAAATACGACTCGCGGTGTCAAGAACTGAAACATCTGCTTCCGGAACGGCGTGCATAAATCCAACTTTGTCTTTGAGAGGATGAGCACTTCTTCTATACAATAACCAGGCCTGATCTGTTGCTCGCCGAACCACCAAAAACAGAACCGAGTGGGGTTTTGAAAGGTCTGTATTTTCCAACTGCACGGCGCGGAGACCCAGACGCCGACCCTCACTGGTTAATGTGTAGGTACCATCTTCTTGTTTCTTAACATAGCCTGCCGCAACAACCTTCTTGAGGTGATAGGTGAATAGTTTATTTTCCAAAATATCTGGTTTCAACTGACTAAACCGTAGCGAATCAGCCAACGCCAAATGATACAAAATAGAACGCTGAATATGGTGGTCGATCATACCCCCAGTATACGCCAAGACATATCAGATTATGTAAACATAACTATTATTCGCTCTGGTGGTGATCCCGAGGGGAATCGAACCCCTGTTGCCCCGATTAATCGGGGTATTCTAACCTGTTAATAAAAATCTGTGATGGATTTATAATTATTCGCTCTGGTGGTGATCCCGAGGGGAATCGAACCCCTGTTGCCAGGATGAAAACCTGGTGTCCTAACCGTTAGACGACGGGACCATCACCAGAATGAATAATCTTTTCTACTGCCTCATGACTTTTTAGCGACTTGAGATACAGTTCTCGCTTCACGCCTTCTGACCGACTCTCAAATACCTCTTGGTATATAAGTTCTACGGGACGGAAAGCTTTTGTAGATCTTACTTGACCGGTTTGATGTCGAATCAATCTACTTTCTATATTATTCGTCCGACCAATATAATGTTTACTATTAGACAACCGAAGAATATATACGTGAAACATCTGTTTATAAATTATAAAGGATCGAGCCTCTGTTGTCCCGATAAATCGGGATGTCCTAACCGTTAGTCTTACGATCCTCGATACCTGTTTACAGGATCGGGAACGACGGGACCATCACCAGAATGAATAATTTTGTGACTTACTTCAGCTTTAATATATAAACTAAAGACTAGAAAACTATACCACAACAGAGGCCAAACTCCAAGTCAGTTCATTTGTTATTTTTGCTATAATATAAATAGTCGTGAACGTGCTGGCACAAGCCTTCTTACGTATCAGACTTCTACACATCTTTAGGCAATCAAACTATGGTCACTGTGCGCCACATCTTAAAACTCTTGCTTCCCGATACGAGCGCCAGTAAAACGGTTTAGCGCTTACCGGTCAGCACACAACCTAAATCCGTTTAACACTTTTAAAGTGTTTCTTGTCGTTTTCTGACACAAAGGAGTTTTGAGATTATGGACCAAATGATTGAAATAAATAAACGGGTTGATGTAGTAGCTGTGTTTAGAAAAAGCGGTGATAGCAGTACACTTTGCTGGCCCCACAAAATGCGCTTTCAAGACCGTGAAATTGTGTTTACCGAACTAGGGTTGCGACATCCTACTTCAAAGGGTAAACGCATGATTCACGTTTTTGATATGAGTGATGGTAGTAATGATTACCGGCTTGAGTTTGATGCCCAAGGCCTCACCTGGACCCTTGTGGCTATGTTAGGAGGCAATCATGCCCTATAGCATCAACCAAGAACCGCCGAGTGTCATGCACATAGATCTAAACAGCGCCTTTGCTACCACCGAACAGCAAGCTCACCCGAGTCTCAGAGGCCGTCCGATTGGTGTAACTAACCGAATCTCAAAACACTGCTGTGTCATCGCCGCTTCCTATGAAGCCAAGGCGCTTGGCATACAAGTTGGTATGCGCCTGAGTGACGCCCGGGACATTGCGCCCGACTTTGTAATTTTAGAATCTGATCCGCCAAAGTATCATCACATGTACCAAAAGATCGCCGCTATTATGAAAAGTTATTCGCCTCACGTCAAAATGAAAAGCATCGACGAAGGCGTCATAGATTTTAAGGGAACGCTTGACCACATTAATACGCGACCGCTAATTGATATTGGTCACGAGATAAAAAAGCGTGTCAGGCAAGAACTCGGCAGTTGGATGCGAGTTAATATCGGCATTGGACCGAATCAGTTTCTAGCCAAACAAGCCGCTGGCTGGCACAAGCCAGACGGCCTCGATATGCTAGATCATACAAATCTGGTCAATTACTACAAAAGTATTGAGCTCATGGATATCACTGGCATTGCCGAACGCTTTGCAACTCGCCTCAACGCCGCCGGTATTTACACACCGCTACAATTTTTAGCGGCAAGTAGTGAAACCCTTCGGCGACAAGTATTTCATAGCATTATTGGCGAAGATTGGCATGCCAGGTTGCGGGGCTACGAAGTTGATAATAAAGAAACAAAACTCGGCGTAGTTGGTCGGCAATGGGTGCTCAAAAAACCTTCCAACAATCCAAATTTTATACTCCCCTGTTTTCAATACCTCTGCGAAACTACCGGCAAGAAACTCCGCTTTAACAACGTCGACGCCCGAGGAGTTTTAGTATGGGCCCGGTTTATCAATGGCGAAAGTTTTGTGCTGAGAAAGATGTTCAAAAGTAGTTTTTACACCGACCAAGAAATCTACCGACGAGCCCTTTACTTATTCAACCAAAGACCCAAACATATGATCATTCAAACCATGGGTATCACCTGCTACATGCTCGCCCCTTCACAGCGTAGTCAGCTCAGTATTTTTGAATCACAAAACAGGGAAGAGTGGCTTACTGAAGCAATTGATGAGCTCAACGAACGCTACGGTAACTTTATTATTCACGCCGCCAGCTCACTTGAAGGCAAAAAAATTGTAAAACAAAAAATACCATTCGGCGGTACCAAATACTTCGACCTCCTCCTCAAGCGTACTTAACTCACGCCTTTTTCAAGGACGGACCTTGAAACAAGGTCCGTCCTTGTATAATAATCTTATGCCCTCACGAAACGTGATTAAAGAATTTGGCGAAGGCAGCTATTACCACCTCTACAACAGAGGGGTTAATAAAGATCGAATATTTCATGACGACCAAGACTACGCAACCTTTTTGAATTTCTTAAAAAGACACCTCAGTAAAGAACCGCAAAGTGATAGATTGGGACGTTCGTATAAACATCTTTACAAAGATGTTGCACTTATCTCGTATTGTCTAATGCCAAACCACTTTCATTTATTTGTACTAAATAAAACACAGCGAGGAATAGAAGAGTTGATGAGGTCGATTGCAACTTCGTACTCGATATACTACAACAAAAAATACCAGAGGATTGGACCGCTATTCCAGGGTCGATATAAGGCTTCATTGATTGAATCCGAGCACTATTTTGCGCATATTTCTCGATACATTCATAGAAATCCAAGTAACTACAGGACTTATTCGTATTCAAGTTATCAAGCACTCACAAAAGGCTGGGATGTGAAATGGTTGAATGAAGCAGAATTTTGGAATACGTTTGACGGTACAATAGAAGAATATATAGACTTTGTGGACGATTACGATGACTTTAAAGAATCCCTAGATTTTATTTCTGAAGACCTGGCCGATACGTAGCACCCTGGGTTTTCAAGGACGGACCTTGAAACAAGGTCCGTCCTTGTATAATAGGT
>DAIUJM010000018.1:2080-14617 GCA_036848695.1 Candidatus Saccharimonadota bacterium | reverse complement strand
TCTTCAGCCACTACTTGCTGATCTTGTACTGGTGTTTGAACTTGTGTTTGTGGATCCATTTTTTACCGTTTTTTGATTTTGTAACTATACATAAACAGTATAATCTTATTACACAGCTTGTCAACGATAATGTACCCTAACTTTTAGCCTTGCAGTTCGTCATCCCAGCCCCCGATTGGAGTCGAGGGTGAACTCCGGCTGGGATCCAGTATTTGAACTGGATTCCTGCCCCGCCTGTCTGATCGACAGAACGGGCAGGCTGCGCAGGAATGACGCTACACGTATTTCGATTATAAGATAGAAGTAAGCTGAAAATGACACCCGTTAGCGCTCTGAAAACTCAATTATTTATTTAAGGGGTGACCCTTTACCAATTCATCTGTTTAAGGTATACTTGTCACCTAGACTGATAAAAAAGTTATAACAACGGTCCGCTTGATCAAGATATTCCTTCGACAAGCAAAGGACAATAAGGAGAACAGTTAATGCCAATTATTAAATCAGCAATTAAACGCATGCACCAAACTGCAAAGCGTAAAGCTCGTAACCAAGCTACTAAGCGCTCACTACGAATAGAGACAAAAGCTTTTACTGCTGCTATTGAAGCGAAAGATGCCAAGAAAGCTGCTGAAGCACTTACAGAGGTGCAGAGTAAAATTGACACTGCCGTGAAGAAAAATCTTATTAAAAAGAATACAGCTGCTCGAAAAATGAGCCGTCTTACAGCTCAGGTCAAAGCACTCGGCGGAAAACCTGCTGTTGCCGCTAAAAAACCAGCTGCTAAGCCAGCAGCGAAAAAAGTAGCTGCAAAGCCTGCAACCAAAAAGGCCCCTGTTGCAAAGAAGCCTGCTGCAAAGCCTGCTTCCAAAAAAGCGCCAGCAAAAAGCGCTAAATAGTACGCAACGTACAATTAATTAAATCCCGAGTATTGCTCGGGATTTTTTATTTCTAGAACGAAAGAATGGCGTTCTCAAGTATTCGCCATGGATTGTTGCTGGTCGTTTTGAGCAGTACGTCCATCTGTGCAACACTGTCGATTATTTTTCGAAGTTGCCCCTTACTTAGTCGCGAAGCCACGCTCCGCGCCTTCTTTAAAACGTAAGGGTTCACCTTGGTGTCTTTTGCTACCTCAGCCTCATTCTTACCGCTAGCAGAATATGCAATTGCAACAATGTGCGTCTGCCAAATCAGCATATTGGCGGTTGCAAACGGATCTTCATTTGCTCGCTCTAAATTGTCGAGAATAGCCAGTGCTTGTTTTGTCCGCCCAGACAGACTTGCATCAAGCAGTTGAAAAACTGTGTCTTCGGCCTTTCTTTCTACCAGCTCATCAATGCTTGCCTGGGAAACCGTAGGGTTAAAAGCAACTAGTTTTTCAATTTCATTTTTCAGCCTTAGCTGATCGGCACCAACATAACTAAGTAGTATCCGCGCATCACTTGCAGAAATAACTCCGCCACATTCCTTTACTTCTTGAGTGATCCACCGTAACAGCTCCCCTTCCGGCATCTCTGCATATTCAAGCAGTTCGAATTCCTTCTTCAGCGTCTTGTAAAATGTGGTGCGCTTGTCTATCTTTTCTTCCATAAGCAGCACCGTAAATTCTTCTGGCACCCTAGGTGCCACAGCTAAAAATCGCTCGCTAAGTTCGGAAGATTGGCTGATATTTTTCAGTACTATAAGTCGGTGATCGGCAAAAAGTGAGACCGCTGTTAAGCTACGCTGAAGCTGATCTTGATCTAGCTGCTCAGCACCGTAACTTTCAACTGCAGATTCACCATATTTTTTAGCAAAATCAGCGCGGCGTTTTGCAGCCTCGGCTTGAATCAAAAATTGATTCGTTCCAGCAAGAATTGTAATCATATAAACCTAGCCCTCTTTTCAACACGCTCAAACGGAACTGTGAGACGCCAATGATGCCTAATATACTGTAAGATCCGACCAACCAACGTACTCAAAATAGCTCCTATTTATGAACTATTATAGCAATAGCCGCAGCAATAAACACCACCGGGTAAGATTAAGTGGCGTCCCTACGATCATTACATAGAACCCACCTGGAAAGATAACGTTGAGTTTCTTGATCAATTTTCTCTAGACACAGAATTTAGAATACTCTTTATGGGAATATGAGGTTATTTGTAAAATGTACGGCTACTTAATGTGAGTAGCTTATTGTGCGTTAGCACGTATTATATTGCCAAGTTCTTTAGTAATATTAAGTTCGTTATCGACAAGCGCTTTTACAACTCTGTCATTGGGATCAAAGGGATCTGCATGATCTTGATGGTCTCGGCGCACTGACTCAATAGCTCGCGCACGATCCAATTCATGTCGAGGAGTATGGTCTAATAATTCAGTATGTCGACCAGCATCTTTCATGCCCAAAATAATCTGTGCTGCCACGTAGTAAGCTTCTAGTTCGTGACGTACCTTATTCCTCGCTAATGTATTTGAGTTGTGTACTGGATTAGCCTCTTTTTGGAGAACATGAATTAGCTCATGCAGAAACACAACCGGACTTAAATTGGATCCGATCCCTGCTTCGGTATTCATGGAAACATACGGACGACCCTCTATAATTGTCCCTGGTTTTGGAAGCCACCAATTTGACCCCGATACGGCCATGCCTTCTTTATCTTCAAATAAAGGCAAGCTTTTATGTAGTGCTGCACTAGCCAGGTGATTACGAAACTTCCGATCCGCAGCCATGGCCTTCTCTTGGCCAATTCGGGCAGCAAGTGACTCTAATTGATACGGGTTCATTGCTGAATCACTAGCATGTAATACAGCACCTTCACCGATACTCCGTATAATAAGGGGGATGGTGCCACGTCCGGACTGTAGCTCAAGAAAACCATCGGGATTAATATCAGTAGGAGCCACTCGATCTAATGCGCCTTTTAAAGAATCGGTGTGATCACCCAATCGATTGGCAACTTCTGGGACTTGAAGAATACCCAAACTGCCATCAAGTAACCTTTCCGCTGCTATTTCTTTTTTACTCATGATATTTGTTTTTATATAACCAATTAATACATTACCACTATATCCTGTATTTGTCAACCATATAATACTCGCGCATTATGCTGCGGACTGGCCAAACCCTGGGTAATTTCGATATGGCTCAACCGTATCGCGCGACAACTGATCAAGAAGCGTGGGGTTCAACTCAAGTACTTCGACTGCAAAATAATCGGCGTGTTTTTCATGCGGCATATCTCGATATTTGTCGTGATGTAATGCCAACAGATCATCAAGCGTATCTACTTTATACATAGTAAAAAGCTCATCTCTGTGAGCTAAAATCTTTCTATGTATGTCGCTTTTGGGATCTAATATTTTACTTGTCCGCAAGTAACCCAGGGGCAAGCTCAGTCGAGCCTTCCTAATTTCACGAGCATATGCTTCCGGATCATCCTCATGATCAAAAAAGTCAGAGACATGACCCAGTTCGTGCAACATGGTGAACACATGGAAAAGCTGTGGCGTCACCTCTCTACGATTTATTCCGAGCATATCAGCCACCCTTGCAACAACCGCGGGTCTTACGGCAAGCTCTTTTTTATAATGATCTAACACTTCATCTAAATTACTGTTACGAATATGTACTTCATGACGACCGCTCGTATTACCTTTCCCCCATTTTGGACGAGCAAATGCGGTAGAATTGGAGTTCTCATCAAGATCAACAATATTAACCTCGCATAACCTGAGGTCATGATTTACGGCTCCAATGTATGCGCGAGTAAGGAGCACCCCGAGTTCACTTTGCCTCAGCAGCTCGTAATTCTTATCATTTTGGCTGGTTTGCGTAGGTTCTGAATCGTACATTTTTATTTTAGGTTAATTTAAAGACATACTAACTATAGCAATTTTTTACTTATTTGTCAATTTATGTAGACTGTTGGCACTTCGGACACAAATGCGTACCACGAGCAGCTGCGCGTATTTTAATAATTTCTGTGCCACACCGCGAACATGGCGTCCCCTCTTTTCGAAAAACACGTGCGAAATCTATATAGCTTCCCCGTTTACCTTCAGCATTCACGTAATTTCTGTCGGTAGATCCACCTTTTTCTATTGAAAGTTCGAGTACGTATATAATTTCTGAATGTAGTTTTTTTAGCTTAGAAGTTGGAATATCGACAACACGAGTTTCAGGGTGAATTTTTGCACCCCACAGTGATTCATCTGCGTAAATGTTCCCTATTCCCGCAATAATGGTTTGATCTAGTAGCACTGCTTTGATTATTGAATTCTTTCGTTTCCGAAGCTGGGAAGAAAATACTGAAAACGTAAAATCACCTTCTAGCGGCTCTGGACCAACCTTCTTCATAAAATCAATATTCGGAACTTCAACAGTTGGGTACAGCCTCACCCAACCAAACTTCCGTTGGTCATTAAAGAAAAGCCTGGCATCATTATCAAGCGTAAATTCAACTCTTGTAGAACGGTCTGGTAACCTACTGATGAGTGAATCATTCGGATGACCCGCCCCGAATCTAGTATCGGCTACGCCGACAGAGATATGAGGTATGAATTTTGAGTTATGATAAATTGTTTGCATGTCTTCTTCATGACTCGTGACTCTTGACTCATGACTCTGTTCGCTACTGCGAACATACACCAGTTGGCCTGTCATCTTCAGATGAATTACCAACGTATAGTTGCTAGAAAGGTCTATCAGCAGCACCTTAGCACGACGGCGAATACCCGTTACTTTAGCACCGACTAAAAATTGACGGACATCTTCAGGATTATTCGGGAATGATTTTGGCCAATCAAAATCTATCGACAAAATGGTGTGTCCGATGAGTAGTTTTTCTAGTCCACGCTTGACGGTTTCTACCTCGGGTAATTCTGGCATGCTATCAGTATATAGTAACTAGTTTCTAGGCGCTCGTAATCGACTCTATTTCAACGTCTGAATCACTTTCTTCGGTCAGGTCAATCACTGTATCAGTCACGGCAACGTCACCCAAGGGTCGCTGGATATGCTCTAAAGGTGGACGCCCCTCAAAGGTTTTCCGGTAGTATTCCCGGGAATTGAAAATTGTTCTGGTAGGATCAACGGAACCGAGATCATATAACGACATAGTGGTTACCTTTTCCTTTATTTGTTTTATACACCTCTCATTCCAGTGAAACGCTAACGCTAATTAAGGTCAACAGTTTGTTGTATAAAAGAAACGATTACTTGATGTAAAGCTGTAAATTTTGCTTAAGAGCCGCAAAGTTTGTGTAGTGTATGGCCACTATGCCAACAGCGCGAGCACCCTCGCAGTTATCTAAAATATCGTCGATGAACAACACTTCATTTGGCTGCATCCCAAGCTGACCAATTAAATACTCAAAAATCTCGGGGTACGGCTTGACCATACCGATCTCATGAGAAAGAACTGTCACATCAAAAAGATCACGAACATCTTCGGGTACCAACTGCTGATACCACTTGGCGCCAATATTGCTTAACATACCTACCTTGTAACTTACCTTCAGCTGCTTAATCATCTGCACTATAGGCTCGTTCAAACGATGTTCTTTTCTTAGATAGTTGACGATTGTTTGTTCGTCGTCTCCGGTTAATTTTTTATAGCCTTCAATTTGCTCCGCCTGAGAGATAAAACCCGCATCTGCCTGGCGATCCAGATCATCTAAATCTGAAGCAATTTCAGGATGCAAATCTTGATACGCCGTAATCGCATCTACCATAAGGACACCGAAGCAATCAAAAATAACCGCTTTGATCATAAGCTCATTATACAGTGGCTGTCGCAAAAAATACGAACATTGCCTAATGATGACGGTGCAAGTGCGCGTATTTATGATGTGCTGATTTATGATGTTCAACAACATAAACACCAAGAAGAATCAAAATACCACCAAGAACCATTTCTATTGAAAGTTTTTCGTGCAGTATGAATACCGGTAATATAACCGCTATTAATGTTTCTGTGTATGACAGCGCTGCGTTAACAACTGCTCCAATATGTTCATAACTCACAATGTTTAATATTCTTGACATCAGAGCCACCACGACACCTGAATACAAAATTCCAAACAACAAACTCGGCGTTGCTGACGGCAACGTACTTGCGTTCCATGTAAGTGGAATCATAAGCATAGAAATAGCTACAATTACCCATGATGAAACCCCTAGTGTCGCCATTACTGGTACGCCAGCTTGATGTGCTTTTTTAGAAAAAATAATTGCGAGCGGAAAGCTGAGGCAATTCCCAAGTATAAATAAGGTCGCGAGAGGATAGAAGACAAACCCCGCATTTTGGTTGATGACTATCGGCAAAGCAACTATCGTAAAAGCACCGGCAGCCGCTAGGCTAATTCCAGCAAATGAACGCCGATTAATACGCTGACTGTCGAGCTTCATCGAATACAAAATAAAAACTACTGGCGTTACAAGAGTCAAGATTGAAACGTAGCTAGCTTGACTTAGGCGTATAGCCCAGACATACGTAACGACCGCGATTGCCATAAATAAACCAACGTATAGTGAATATTTTAATGATTGTTTTGTGAAAGCCTTTCTTTTGAAGAATATATAAGGCGTCAAGCAAACAGCCAACAGACCAAACCGCAGTGCGTTAAAAAGTGTTGGATCAATACCTTCAACGGTATGTTTAATTACTGTCGAGTTTGGTGCCGCCAGTAAAATACCGACAATACCTACGAGGAACCATATATGTTTTTTATTTTTGTAGATCTGCATCTCTAGCCATTATACACAGTTGTTGCCTATTGATTTAGCGCCCTGTACTACCGAACTTACCTTCACCACGCTCGGTATCAGAAATTTGTTCTACAACTTCCCATTCAATTTTTTCAATCTTATTTAGCATGATCTGTGCAATACGCTCACCCGGATTAATAGTAAATGGTTCAGTACCCCAATTAATCAAGATGGCTGCAATTTCTCCCCGGTAATCCGCATCAATGGTTCCAATCCCATTTACAAGACCGATACCATGTTTGGCGGCCCAACCACTTCGGGCGCGTACCTGCAACTCATGTCCCTCGGGAATTTCAGCCGCTACTCCAGTTGGTACCGCTTTATATTCGCCAGGCTGCAAAATCACCGGAGCATCAATACTAGCGTGCAAATCCATACACGCCGCTCCATGCGTCTGGTATGACGGCAATATCGCCCCATCCCGTACAATCTTCATCTTTATCTTCATATGTTCAAGTATAGCTTACGTCGTTGCGAGCGTAACAGCAATTTGCACGTATACCAAATTAATAACTAGCATTTGCACAACCCAAGAATACGGTCGTGGTGGGTGCCAAAAATAACCGAAAAGTAGAATTGCCAGTGCACCGCTCAGTCTCGCGACCAAAAACTCAGTACGCGGTAGTTCAACGCTCAGCTGCAACACCCACGCTAGACTCACCATGGAAACAGCCATGGCAAAGGCCAAGGCAGTATGTACATGCATTAATTTCCCTCGATACGGCACCGCAGCTTGAGCCCACTCAAATATAACCGAACCAAGCGCTAGAATATTAACAATGGAATGACCGTACCTTTCCGGTAATGCAGCTACTATGGCAATAAGTAGCAACCCATTGATACCATGCGCAACCCTATATACAGCGAGTAAGCTATTTGAAGCAGCGGCATTTTCACTAATAGTTCGAAGTCCCTGCCCGCGGTTTATATAGACTACGTAACCATGAACTGTATTAATAACTATCCATGAAATCAGAAGATATGCCACGCCTATTACCCCTACAAGTCACCCCAGGTTTTGCCAATTTTCACATCTACTTTAAGTTTGACCAGTAGTTTTGGATAAATATTTTCCATTGTTTCATCCATCATTTTGGCGACTTCGTCGGCTTGGCCTTCTGGACATTCCACCATTATTGAATCGTGGATTTGAAGTAGTTGACGCGGTGTTTTGTCATTTCGAGCTTGTCGAGAAATCTGATTAGATCCTTCGACGAGCTCAGGATGACAAGAAATTTCAACGAGTTTCTTGTCGACTTCAATCATAGCCATCTTCATTAAATCGGCTTCTGTACCTTGAATAGGCATGTTCATAGCGGCCCTCTCGGCAGCTGAACGAATAACAAAGTTACTCGACTTTATATCCGGCATTGGCCGACGTCGCCCTAGTAGCGTTTCAACGTAACCCTGCTTGTTAGCAAGTTCCACCAACCCTTTTGTGTAATCAAATAGTGGCTTTCTCAGTTCTTTGTATCGTTCAAGAAATTCTTTTGCTTCAATTAAGTTCATTCCCGTCGCAACACTAAGGCCGTGCGTGCTCATGCCATACAAAATTCCGAAATTGATTACTTTGGCGTGACGCCTTTGATCAGGCGTTACTTCGTGCGGTGCAATTCCGTAAACTTGAGCAGCGGTCTCGGTATGAATGTCGGCATCTTGGTTAAACAGCTCTACCAGCTCGGTATCTTCTGCCATCGCAGCCGCTAAGCGTAATTCAAATTGACTATAGTCTGCACTGATTAAAACGTTCCCTTCTTCTGCAATAAAGGCCTCGCGGATCTTCTTACCAATTTCAGTTCTGACCGGGATATTTTGTAGGTTCGGTTCGGCACTTGAAAGTCTACCGGTCTGTGCAATTGTTAAACGAAAATCGGTATGTAAACGAGAATCTTGATCGATAAGTTTTGGTAGCGCATCTACATATGTGGACTTTAGCTTGGTGTATTCACGGTACTGAGTAATTAAATTAATTATTGGATGTGTCCAACGGAGTTTATCAAGCTCTCCCGCTGCAGTAGAATACGCAGTCTTCCCTTTCTTAATGCCTTGGGTAGAAAGTTTCATTTCTTCAAAAAGTATTTTAGAAAGCTGCGACGGCGAGCTAATATTAAATTCTTGACCCGCGTGACCGTAAATCTGTTGTTCGATGTCAGAAATAATACCTTCAAATTCTTGGCTCATTTTTTCAAGGTAAGGAGCGTTGAGTTTAATGCCGGCAACTTCCATTTTGGCGAGTACCGGAATAATTGGCCACTCAATATCTTCGGCAAGTTTAATTAAACCTGTAAGTTCACTCATCTGTTCAGATTGCAAAGCAGAAAGTTTGCGAATACCCGCTACCAACACATCAACTCGGTGAAGCAGTTCAGCTTCATCTATATTGTCGAGTTCGGTTTCTATACCAAGATCTCGAGCCAACATATCCGTAAGGCTTGTCTCGCGCTGCAGGCTGTTAATTAAGTAGCCACCGATGAAGGTGTCGTGAGCGATCTCTGGCAGCGGCATACCAAGGCTCAGCAATGTTCTAAAAACATGTTTAAGATCGTGTCCAATTACCGAAGCCGGCCGGAATTCTTGCACTACTTGAGATAGATCAGCACCCATCTTTACGCAGTCCACCACAAACGTTTCGGCTTCACTGGCAAAAACTAGTACGCGTGGATCACGACCAAGCGAATCGGCTGCTCGGCAATATAGCACTACTTCTTTTACACCGTCGAGCGATTTAAGCTTTTGTGCTTCTTCAACATTTGTAATCTGGGTGATTTTTGCTAGCTTCAGACTAGAACTGGTTCCATTGGTGGAATGCACTTCTGGACCTTCGTCGTGCTGCATGTGATCTGGCAAATTGCGGAGCAGTGAACGAAATTCCAGTTTTTGTAGCAATCCCTTCAAACGTTCTGTATCAAGATCAGTCACGTCCATATCTTCTAAATCTAGTTCTACGGGTGCGTCTTCGTAAAGTCGCGCAACTTCTTTACTCATTAGTGCCGACTCCTTGCCGGCTATCAACTTCTTTGCCACCGTTGGTTTAATTAGTGCAATATTCTCATAAATACCTTCAAGTGTTTGGTATTTTTGCAACAACTCGGCTGCTGTTTTTTCGCCCACACCCGGAACACCTGGAATGTTGTCGGAACTATCACCCTTCAAACTCTTTAGGTCAAGAAATTGACTGACCGAAATACCGTATTTTTGTTCAAATGCCGCAACGTCAAACCGTTCAATATTGCTAAAACCTTTTTTGAGCGCATAGACATGCGTATATTCACTGATGCTTTGTAGTGAATCAAGGTCTGAAGTAATTAGCATAGTTTCAAGTCCTGCTGCGTCGCCCTTTTTGGCGAGAGTATGCATAATATCATCGGCTTCGTAGTCGTCGAATTCATACAGCGGCCAGCTGAACGCTTCAAGCAGTTCAAACAAAAGTGGCATCTGTTTATAAAAATCTTCTGGTGGTGCTTTACGCCCGGCCTTGTATTCGGGGTGTACAGCAAGACGCCGTCTTATGTTCGTCTTGGGCTTATCCCACGCTACACATACGTAATCTGGTTTTAACTTTCTAATCAGCTCAAGTGACATAGCTGCAAATCCATACACGCCACCAGTTGGCGTACCGTCCGCCATACTTAAGTTGCCCATGGCGTAGTAGCCACGATAAAAAATACTTTTACCGTCTATGATCGCAATCTTTTTACGAGCTTTTTCCATAAAAACACACCTTTATATTCACCAGTATACCCTTCTCTGTCGTGTATTTATAGAAAGCCGTGCGTTATTCTAACGGTAACGATGTCAAAAACTGGTCGAAATAATCTGCTTCTGCGAACAGATCAACAAGTATACGCGCTTCCATATTTTGAAAAAGCGTAGCGGCGTTTATTCCTGTATCCGCGATGCACTCCTCGATATCGGGAGCAGTAAGCAGAGGCACGCCATCATCTTTATGAACAAGCCAGGGGATAATAGTGCCATCTTGACTAACGGCAAACTGCAATTTTTGTGTATACATTTCCCGCGAGTTAACTGTAATTGGCGATCTTAATTGCCTCTTAAGCATATCTGTGATAGATATTTGGTACCGGACGGGAGCTGGAATATTCCACGATATGTCGTAGTCCCCCTCTGACCTTAGAACTTCAAAAATATTTGTTCCATTCCAATTGGCAACCGTCAAACAGTCGATACCACCATCTTCCGTAGCACCAACACCGTAAGACACGGCGAGTCCGATATCTTTTAAAAACTTATCATTTTCACCATCGTAACAACCGAATGATGCGGCAGTAAAAAGCGTATCCAGCGTCTTTATAACAACTTGGCCCGCCGTCTCTTCGGTAAGTGGTAATCTTTCATGATCTGACATGAACTGAGGATAAATGGCATTACTTAAATTAGCAAGCATAAAAGTTTTCATGAGTATGCAATAATAAACCTATGACTGAAAAAATTAAGGTATCGCAGCATCATCATCTGCGACATTGGCACCACGTTTACAAGAAGCATCGTAGACGTGCCCTACATGTAAGCGCCAAGCAGATGAGCTATGCTCAAATCATCTCACTTATTGGGTCGATTATCGCCGGAGTACTTCTTGATGCCAACAAAACCACCCTGGCAGCATTTGCTGGAGCATTCGTGATACTCCCTGGTGTATTTGATATGAGTGGCTCACTCGGCGCAAGCCTGAGTGCAAAAATTAATCACCGACTTGAAGAGGCGCGGGCTTCAACCTGGAGGATATTCAGTGCTAGTACGCTATTCACTTTCACTATTGCTGTATTTGCAGGTGCCTTAGTTAGCCTGCTTGGCGCAGGAATTGCTTCACTCTTCTTTGATGCATCATGGTGGCGCGTCTTTCTGCTTTCAGAACTAGCAATAATCAGTTGTAGTGTTTTCGGATTCCCGTTTATAGGTTTACTATGTATTGTTTTAAGGAAGATCGGCCTCAACCCGGACGATATAGTTGGTCCAATTGAATCTTCAGTCTTTGATATTTTAACCGTTCTATCACTCGGCATAATTGCAGGTCTGATGCTATGAGCCTAACAACTTATCACAAACTACGGAAGTTTCTCTTTATTGTTGTTACCGTGGCAGCCTCTTCAAGTATCAGCCTAATAGGCGGGCTAGGAATAGAGTCTGTACAAGAAAAAATACTACCATTGATACCACTTATCGTAGCTCTACCAGCACTTAACACTATGGTTGGTGATTATGCTGCAATTATTGCAGCCCACGCCATTGACCCAGCCGATACGCGGCGCGCCAGAAAAGAATTACTGCGCGCTCTTGGAAAGGCTATATGGGTCAACATTATTGGCGTGCTAGCACTCAGCCTTATTATTGCCCAGAGGCGTGGCTACTTATTTGAGAACATCTTCTTGCTAAAGTTTGCTTTATTCATTGTTGGTGCAATGCTCGGAATTATCTTCCTCATGTTCTCAACAACGTTGCTGCTTGATAAAATTCTGGAACGACGCAATCTACACCCAGATGATATTTTGATACCAGTTGTAACGTCCATTACCGATGTATTAATGCTTGGTCTTATAGCCCTTGCAGCTATATTCTTATTCTAAGCCAAGTTGCTGAGCAACGTATTCGGTCAGCGATTCTACATCAGGTTTATCATTAATAATTACGTAATCAGAAACATCTTTAACAGCCGACATATTCAGAGTTGCTTCATCACCAGAACTGAACATTTCTGCCTTCTCAGCTTCCAAAAATTGTTCAAAAGTCACGTCATCTTCACCTTTACGCGAACCTCTTGAATCTCTATT
>DAIUJM010000018.1:0-1980 GCA_036848695.1 Candidatus Saccharimonadota bacterium | reverse complement strand
GCCTTGGCTTCAATTTGTCGAATACGCTCACGAGTCACTGCAAATTCATGACCAACTTCTTCAAGTGTGTGGTTTTTGCCGTCTTCAAGCCCAAAACGCATTTTTACAATCTTCAGCTCGCGTTCTGAAAGTGCCGATTCCAAAATACCCTGAACCTGTTCTTTCAAGAGCTGCTCGGTTGCAGCTTCATCTGGACTTTTGGTATCTTCATCTTCAATAAAGTCACCCAAAACTGAATCTTCTTCGTCGTCACGAACTGCGGCATCTAGCGAGTTTACATCTTGCTTAATCTTCATGACGTATTCAATTTTTTCTGGTTCCATTTCCATTTCTTTAGCCAGTTCTTCAATGGTTGGTTCACGGTTGAGCTCTTGAGTCATTCGTCTCTGCGTACGGAGCAATTTGTTGATTGTTTCAACCATGTGTACAGGAATACGAATCACACGAGCCTGATCAGCAATCGCACGGGTAATCGCCTGGCGAATCCACCACGTGGCATAAGTTGAAAATTTGAAACCTTTACTTGGATCAAACTTTTCAACAGCGCGGAGCAACCCAGTGTTACCTTCTTGAATTAAATCGAGAAAATCGAGTCCACGACCAGAATAACGCTTGGCTATAGAAACAACTAAACGCATGTTTGCTTCAGCCATCTGATCTTTCGCCTTCTTCTCGCCTGCAACCACACGGTTTGCCAAGGCTAGCTCTTCTTCAGCAGTAAGAAGTGGAATCTTACCGATTTCACGAAGATACAAACGTACTGAGTCATCAGAAATGTCATCAAGATAACTGGTATCTTGTTCAGCCACCAATGCTTCTTCATCCTCTTCTGATGTTGCCCAAATGTCGTCGTCTGCAGGTTCTTCCTTGGTCGATACAACCACCTTTTCGGCGGCTAATTTTGTATAGATTTCTTCAAGATTTTCATAAATGCCCGCTTCTTCAACGGCATCAAGAACTTCTTGCTGTTCAAGAATATTCTGTTTTTTTCCTGCTTTAGCACTGAGCTGTTTAAGAACTTCTTCAATTTTATCGGTGTTATCAACTGCAACAACCTTTTTGGTCTTCTTACTTGCAACTTCTTTTTTGGCCATCAAAATCTCCCTTATTCCTACGCTATTTACGTTTTAAATCAGTCTGATACTTTTCAAGTAGCTGCGCCACAGCACTATGATCACCGCGTGCTTCAGCTTCTCTAATTTCTTCAGTTAATGCAGATCGCTTCTTGGTTTCGATTTTTTGTTTGATACGTCGTGCTAGGGCCATGGTTTCGGCCATTATGTCGGCCGGGCTAAAACTAGCGTATTTCTCTTCGACGGTTAATGTAAGTATTTTCACATAATCTGGGTTCAGATGCAAGTTTTCAGCCTCTGCTTCTAGCTGTTGGTGTGGCGGTAACTGCCCGAGGGCCGAAAATACAGCTTGGCGCTGTTCGCCAACAAGCGCCCCGGCCTCAATCAGTTGAAGACTATCGCGCACGTCAGGAAAATAACCGTTTAGTGCTAAAAAGTCATCTTGGTACGCCAGTTCATCTGGTTCAGCGGGCACTGCCTTAGTCGGTTTTTTTATGGTAGAAGTGGGTTTTTGCTGAACCAATTTTTTTAGCAGTGCATCAACCGATGTATCGAGTGACTTGGCCAACTCTTTTAAGTGATGCTCGCGCTCTACAGGATCTTGCAGATTACGAATTACCGCCAAAGCCTTTGTTGAAAGTTGTCGCTTACCTTCTGCCGTTTTTTTGTCGTACTGAAGACTATATTTATTCAAAGTCCACGCAACAATGTCGAGTGCATTTTGGGCAGCATCACGCCATGCATTAGGATCTTTTTGAATCAGTTCATCTGGATCTTTTATTCCTTCCGGCATAGTGATTACCTTCAAATCAACGCCGACTGACTGCGCAATTGGAATGGCCCGTTCGGTTGCATTAATACCCGCCTTATCAGCATCAAAAGCCAAGCGAATATTAGAGGTCAACCG
>DAIUJM010000017.1:2793-14822 GCA_036848695.1 Candidatus Saccharimonadota bacterium | reverse complement strand
ACTGAATCACTTGCTGGTATTTGTAAATAGCTGGCAGACTGATTCCAGAGTAGTGTGTGTTTGCTTTGCCCAATAAAGTCGACAAATGCCTGCTTGTAGCTATTGATAGTTGGGTATGTATCTGGATGGTCGTAATCAACCGAAGCTATCACGCTTAGTTCGGGGCGAAAATTAAGAAAATTACGATCGAATTCATCGCATTCATAAATGAAGTACTTTGCACCAGGCTGGTACTGTGCTGATGGTCCGAAGCTAATGTTTGTACCAATCGAATAACTAAGTTGTTGATTAAGTTCACGAAGTAACCAGGTAATCATGGCGGTTGTAGTAGTTTTTCCGTGTGTTCCAGCAACGGCTATAAGTTTTAAGTCCTTCTCTTGCATGAAGAAGTTTAAAAACTCATCGCGCTTACTGGTTTTAATACCGTGTTCACGGGCAAATACTAGCTCTGGGTGGTCACCCGGCAGGGCTGAAGAATACACAAACCAGTCAATTGGATTCAGTTCACTGTGGGTTTCTGCAATGTGTGTACCGTCTTGACCAATTGCGACCTTAACTCCACGTCGTTTCAGTGCTTCTGTCATTGCTGATTCTTTTAAATCAGAGCCACTAACGGTGAAGCCTGCGTCGAGAGCAAGCATTGCAAGTGGACCAATACCCACGCCACCAATAGCTGAAAAGTAAATATGCATGTCTATCAGTATTAAGTATCAAGTATCAAGTATCAAGTACTCTTTGATACAATAAGAAGAATGAATGGGTGGGATCATAAGCATGTGGTAGAGCGCTGGCGCAAAAAGCGCATCAGAAATTGGCAGTTAATTTTACTGTTTATACTCGGTATTCTTACTAGTACTCTGTTGCTGCGCCAGAATAATCTTAAAATGATTGAGCTACGGAATGCAGTTATTCAAGCAGATGAACAAAATGGCGATGTAGCTGGTGCACTCAAGCAATTGAATGAACACGTTTTTAATCACATAAATACTGAAATAGTCCGACCAATTGAGCTAGTACATGGCTATAATCGTGCCGCACAAGCTGTTATAGAGGCCGCAAATCGTGGAAGCGGAAAAGACGTATATGCACAGGCGACCGCCGCCTGTGAACGCCGTGGCGTGCCGATTGCCAGTATTGCGCAGTGTGCTGCTGAATATGCATTGAAGAATAATGCCACTGTTGATCCGACCAAAATAATTTTACCCGATAAAAATTTATTTACGTATTCATTTTCTAGTCCACGCTGGACTCCAGATGCTGCTGGTTTGGCCATAGTATTTACAGGGGTAATTGGCGTCTGGCTAATACTGCGATTAGTCGAGTATATTATGGTGCGGATTGTAATTAGGCAACGACTTAGAGACGGCTTAATTTAAACAAAACTGTTGACATCAGATTGTAGCTGATCTACCCTAGGGGTACGCGAACTAATTAAGGAGGAGTACAATCTTATGGCACAGTATTCGCACACAAACTCAAAAGGGGTAACATACTACCTATTTACATCAGTAACTAAACTACGCGGTGGTAAAGAACAGCGTATTTATTACTTCAGCAAGTCTGACACAAATGCAAAGGGTGAAGCATGTGATCTACCAGATGATCGCAAGGTTGAAGAAAACCCACGCAACGGCTTCTTGGTTCTTAAAAAGAAAGCATAGTTAAAACTACTGCTTACAAAAATAACGCACCATATTGGTGCGTTATTTTAAATTATGTTGTAAAAAACCTTGACACGTAGTTTTAATTAAGCTTATACTTATACCATCTATAAATAAGATAAAAAGGAACAAAAAATGAAAAACACTAAAAGGGTTATTCAAAAGGCGTTAGCCCTTGTTTTTGCTGTTGGTGTTCTTGTCAGCCCATCAGTGGTTCGAGCGGCTACGGCTAGCGCTAACACCACTATTAATGCAACCATAGCTTCGGTTATAAGTATCTCAACTTCAGGAACAGTCGCCATAGCCATCACTCCTATTGCAGGTGGTTCACAAACAAGTGCATCCGATACAGTGACAGTCTCTACCAATAATGCGGCTGGGTATGATCTTACGCTTGCTAACAGTGATGCAACACTAACGCTCGTAAACGGCGCAAATACAATCGGTGCGCATGCTGGAACCTACGCTGCACCAACCGCCCTTGCTAACAATACTTGGGGATATGCCGTAGGGGGACTTGGCAGTTTCGACGCAAGCTACACTACTCTTACGAACGCTACTACAAGTACAACAAAATGGTCCGGCGTACCTTCATCGGCATCACCACAAAACATCAAGTCTACTGCAACTGTAGCTTCGGGTGATACCACAACGGTTTGGTATGCAGTTAAAGCTGATACAACAAAACCTAACGGTGTTTACACAGATACCGTTACCTACACTGCCACAACAAAATAATAAAAAATAGAAGAATATTTTATGAAACAAACACGACTAGCAGCAATTATCTTGGCAGTAATAGTTTTCAGCGCCACTGTTGTTCCTATGGCAGTATATGCGGCTACAAGTAGCGCAAATACTACAATTAACGCAAACCTCGGTTCAACTATTAGCATTTCAACTTCCGGTTCAGTAACATTAAACGTCACTCCGGTAAGCGGTGGTTCACAAACAAGTGCATCCGATACAGTTAGTGTGTCAACAAATAATTCGTCAGGCTATTATTTAACACTTTCTGATAGCGACGCCAATACCAACTTGGTGAACGGCGGTAATAACATTGCTGCACACGCTGGAACCCAAGCTTCGCCATCAGCTCTTGCAAACAACAGATGGGGGTACCGTGTTGACAGTATTGGCGGATTCAGCACTGGAGGCGCGGTAGAAAATAACGTCACTACAAGTTCAATTACCTATGCGGGCATTCCAGCAAGTGGCTCTCCGAATACCATAAAGACCACTGGGGCAACTGCATCGGGTGATACTACAACAGTCTGGTACGCCGTTAAGGCAGATACCACAAACCCTAATGGTACATACAGTGACATTGTGACCTATACCGCAACAACAAATTAAGTTATTCTATAGATACAAAATAAACGGAGATGTGTGTGAAGAAAATGTTTAAGAAGTCGGCACTATTATTTGTGGTTGCAGTGATTTGCTGTACTCAGCTGGGGCATCAAGTGTCAGTTTCTGCTCAAAATGGCGAATCAAAGGAAAGTATTACGCTCTCTCCTGCTATCAGCAAACCATCAACGAGTGCTGGATCACAATTTTCTGGCAAATTAACTATTATCAACGACGGAGAAGTTGATTACCGATTTTTACTGTATGCCCGCCCGTATTCTGTTAAGCAAGAATCATATGATCCAAACTACACTGAGGTTAATGAACGCACAGAAGCGTATCAATGGGTTCAGTTTGAAAAAACCGACATTACTCTTTCGGCTGGCAAAACTGTAGAAGTCCCATATGCAGTTACCGTTCCCGAAAAAGCCAAGTCAGGTGGTCATTACGCTGTTTTGTTTGCCGAAACACAGCCTAAAGAAGCCGGGGGCACCCAAGTTGCCAGGAAGAAGCGCGTTGGTTCACTGTTGTACATTACGGTAAGCGGCGACCTAATCAATTCCGGATCTTTGGTTGGTTGGGATGCAAAACTATGGCAAAAAAGTAAGCCCCTAACAACTGCTTTTAGAGTCAAAAATGACGGAAACGTCCACTTTCAAGTTAATTCACAAGTAACATATTCTAATATTTTTAATAAACCTAGACTGCAACTTAATCAAGAGCATTTTGTGTTGCCCGGAACAACTCGTATGATATCCGCAAATATGGAAAAGACACCCATGCTTGGAATTTACAGAGTTGCTGGTACGGTTAAGTTTTTGGACAAAAATGAAGTACTGCCTACTAAGTGGATAATTTTACTACCTATCAAAGTAGTTAATTCGTTAATTGTACTTATTGGTCTGCTAGTTGCCTGGCGAGTACTTATTCCTCGCATCAAGGCTCGTAGGAACAAATCTAACACGGCAGTACGTCGTGGTAAGAAATAAATTCACAAAAAAAATTGTAGCATTGCTACCATTAGTAGCTTTGTTCAGTGGATTATTGTTTGCGGGTCATTCTATTGCTCAGCAGAGTACTCAAGTAGGTGCTGTACTTTGTACTATCGAATCTCCAGATCTTCAAATTGCCCAACCAATTTCAGATTCGGTTACAAATACACCAACTGTACAAATTGAGGGTACCGCCCTTTATACTTCACAAATAGACGTGGTTCTTAATGGTCAGTACAGTAATTCTGTAGCTATTGGTTTTGACTCTGTGCTTCAAACACAAATTTCGCTTCAGGAAGGTACTAATACAATCACCTTGCAAGCCTATTTCAGTTGTAACGGTACGAGCGCAGAAGTTGATATAATTGTCGACTATCAACCTACTGTTATTCCAAGTGTCCCTAATAATATTGATACCGCAGTTGTTACTTCAGGAGCTGAAGTAACTGAACGGACACAAGATGGTAGGCTATCATCATTTGTGGCACAGCTATCTGAGGATATCAAAGAAAAACTTGGACTAGAGAAGGCGAGTGATGACCCAAATTTTACGGAAAACAGATCATACGTGAGTATCACGTTTAATTGGATAACGTTCCTTGCCATACTGGCACTTCTCGGAACATTGTTTGCTTCACAGACGGTTATAGCGAAGCTCGTAACTCTACTAGGTTTGAACAGGTGGTCGGTTAGGCACTCGCATAAGTTGCTTCGTTTTATAATTGCATTATTAATTATATTACTTGCAACAATCTTTTCTTTTTCCTAATCTTGCAACAGAGGGCAACAAATGTAGCCGTTGAAGTATAAAAAGTTTTATTTTTGACCCTAGATTATCAATCTATTTTATTTCTACGACAATGTAGGGCGAAGGAATCCAATAATCTGCGGGGTTGTATACGAATGATCAACAATTGTGGCGGGGGATCCTTGTGTAGTATCTTCGCTAATCCAATTTTGGTCTACAGAGCTGAATGAATTTGATTTTGCTTCAAGCACTACTGCAATGTGGCCGTACTGGTTTTCTTTCCATGGTGCCCAAATAACAATGTCACCAGTCTGTGGCTTCGTGCCGGTTTTGTAGGGTATCTTCTGCCAATAGGGTTCCTGATTGATCTCCCAGGTGGCGGCTGCGTCACTTGGCTTTAATGGGTGGCCGAGCCACTGGGCGTAAGCATTGGCATAATCTTTGCACTGCGCACCATTTACCCCATCACCATCAAAAGTCTTACCAACCGAATTTTGAATCCATTGCTGTATGTCTGTTGGAGCAGATGCTGTAGTGTAGGGTTCAACATGAAAAGTTAGGTCTATAACTCCCATGTCTTTAAGTATTTTTTCTAGATCATCGATCTTACCAACATTACCTGAATCTTGAAATACCGTATATTCGTCTAGTGTGCACGTAATCTTCATGTCATTTAACCTTTCATTAGTTGAGCTCTTACAGCATACGGCGTGGTAGTTGCACTAGCGTGGGCAGATGCCCATTGGAACGTCATATCAATATCTAGGTTGTTACTGTCCATATCAGAAACAGTAACAGTACACTCAGTTCCTTGCACCACTTGATATTTAACCACAGCAGTGTTTACAGTGTTGGAAAGGTAAATCTTACCAGTTAAGAGGAGTGTGGTACTGCTCATTCTAGTAGCCTTGAAATCGTGTGCATAGCGGATGGCAAAAGCAGAGGTTACATGTGTATACGTACTAGAAAAGATGGCGGTGTTATTGAATTTAAGTTTCGTGGTGTGGTTTATTGACCCACCTGAGTTATTTAGGTGATTACCGGCATATTCAAGTTCTATAGTGTCTCCGTCTTGTAATGTTCCGGCCGTAATTGTAATAACTCCAGTTTGTACAGTAGTCTCGGTTGCAGTGTTAGAGATAGCACTACCACCGTTGTTAGCCATTAAGGTTTGGTTGCGGCTATCTACATATGCTTTAATGCTCTGTTGTGTAGCAAGTTGGGTAGCTGAGTTTGAAGCCATGTTGTCTTCATCTAGTATTGCCGTACCAGACACACCAGTATTGATCACTGGTGAAGTCAGGGTTTTGTTGGTCATGGTTATAGTGCCAGAATCTACATACCCCTTGGTAGCGGCGTGCGAGGCACTTGTTGGGTCTGCAACATTTACAGTGCTTTTGCTAGCGCTACTTGTGCCATAGAAAGTCATTTCACTAGCACCAGTTCGTGCTAGACCAGCATCAACAGCCGAACCACCACCAGCTCCGAAGACGATTGCTGCAGTAGAACTGTATCCAATAAGGCTCGCCAGTGGTGCCCCAAAAAATGCAATTGCGCCATTAGCGTCGGCTGCATTATTGTAAAGTAATACGGCTGGGTATCCGTAGAATGATACTATTTTAAGTGCTCCATTCGCCCCATTACTCAGGTCCAAAGCACCGGTTACGTTACCGGTAAGATTACCAGTTACATTCCCCGAGAGGTTTCCAGTCACGGTTCCTGTAAAGGTAGGGCTGGCAATCGGTGCCTTTGTGTTGACTGTTGTTGTAAGCGTGTCCAGTGAGCTTTGTTCAGCTTTTGTACTTAGTTCACGCATTGTAAAGCCGAGCGGGTCACCAGATAGAACTGAATAAGCATGCCATGCAAGAATCTTCACGCCTTTGTCGTTCGGGTGTAGGTTATCTCTAAAATATAACCCTTGTCGCATATCTGGCAATGCTAGGAATGCGTCAATTATCTGCAGGTTATTAGAAAGTGCCATATTCCTTGCAAGAACGGATTGAGATTCCAGATATTTAGCAAGTCGAGTGATTGGGTAACAGCCCCATAGTGCAATATCTGCAGAGGTTCTTGCTCGGGTGTCGTCTATAAGACTCTGCATTCGCGAAGTATAGTTTGCCGCACTATCATTTGCGCCGGTGGCCAGTACGACTAAATCCGGATCTATGGTGTCGATAAAATCTAAGAAGAATGTTGTATCTGTTCTTGCTAAGTCAGTATTTATGGTTGCGCGTGCTGCTGGCCAAACTCGAATACCCCTAGTAAGATTTCCAGAATAGCAATATACACCGTTTAGTACTACGGACTCTCCACCGCCACACACCGCTGTTAGATGAATTGTATGTGAACCGTAGGTTAATGCACTAGAAGTCCACATTTGGGAACCTACTGCGGTGCCATTTGTTTCAATTGTTGTCAGCAAGGTTCCGCCCGGTCCATCACGGACTTCTATTTGCCCACCAGTAGGGCTCATATTATAGACAACACTTACAGCATCTAAGGTCGCGGTGTGGTATGCTACTTGTCCGCTTGACATTGTAGATGAGTATCTTCCTAGTCCGGTGGCAGTGGCAGTACCTTGGCATGATGTCATTGTTTTACCCCAGTCAGCTAGTGCTGGTGTCCATCCATCTGGCTCTACCTGTGTGACCGCAGGTGTATCAGGATACCTAGACAGGTAATCTTTACGAGCGAATATATCACTCAGAATCCAGCCCCAGCCTCTTGCGGTGGGTGAATCTGTTGAAGATCCTGACGCAATAGAATCGCCCACAATCACAATATTTAAAGGACCGGCGTCATTTGAATCTTTAAGTTTAGCAAGCCAATTGTCTAGATATTTTGAACGATAAGGCAAAGCTCCTGGCATTTCGGTTACTGTAACAGCATCGTCTACATATGCTTTAGTACTCTGCTGGGTCGGTGATTTTGTCGCCAAATCTGACACCATGTTGTCTTCATCAACTAGTACGTCGGCGCTCGCATTCGAGACGTGCCAGGTACTAGTTGCAACCTTAGTTGCTACTTTGCGTTCATTTTTAGCTAACACCCCATTTCCAACTAATGTCGCCCCTGTGCCAGCTTGAATAGTAGTAACACCATCGCCGTAGTTGATAATTGGTATTTCAGCCCCGATTGTAAACGCTGCAGCACTATCTTGTGGCAAACTAAGAGTGTTGGCCGCAGCGTTATTCGTGGTAACTATTTTACCTTCATCGGTGATTGCAAGGGTGTAGCTAGTGCCAGTTTGGTTATTAAATTTTTTAGCGAAGATTATATTACCCGTTTGACCGACGGTAGCAGTTCGCATTCTAATTTCACCAACGTCATTCCTGGCCAGTACTGTATCTGGGGCTGCAGAGCCAGTGCCCAGTGATAGAGAAGGCTGTGAAAAGCTAGAGAAAATGTTATTTATCGCTGAGGTTCCAAAATTTACTTGTCCTAATGTATCAGCAGTGTCTTTCAGGTAGAATGTAGGTGCTCCAAAAACATTGCCTGCTACTAAGTTTCCGTTAGAGTAAGTAAACTGATTTGGCAGTGTAACTTGCCCTGTGAAGGTTGGGTTGGCAATCGGCGCTTTGAGTGCGTCGGCTGTATCGACATAGGCTTTCACGCTTTGCTGGGTAGGTACTTTGGTGGCAGAGTTTGAGCTCATATTATCTTCATCGACGATAGCCGTTCCGGAGATCGTACCATTGATAACTGCATTGGCCGAAGCTGTGAGTGTTCCTGAAACGGTTTCAGATCCTGTGACGTTTAATGTTGTGCTGGTTGCAGAAAGAGTTACGGTGTTAGTCGCACCATCATTTAGTTGTATGGTCGGCTTACCAGTGAATCCTTCTTCCGACGCTTGTCTGGCACTAAGTAGCCGAATGTCTCGGTTATAAGTGCCAAGAATATCAAGCGAATTTACGAAGTTATCTATGCCACTACGCATTTTTTCAGCTTCTTTGTCACCTGTCATCACACCCCATACTAAATCTGCCATAAGCCTAGTAGTTGATGCGAGTGGGTGAACTCCATCACGGGTCAATTCCGTCTGCCAGTCTGGTAGCAGTTTATCCATGTCTATTTTAGCCACGCCAGCGGCATCGTAAGCAGCGCGGATTGCGTCTGCCTCTGCTTGTGTGAATGCTCCGCCAACGGGCGGGACCCAACCATATACCGTAGCCGATGGTGCGTTAGTTAAAATGTCCGCAATTAAAGTGGTCACGGGTGTTGAGCCGGTATCGTTTGTGCCTGTGCAAATTAGAACAAAATCAGGCTGTAATTTATTTATGAAATTAAGCCCGTAGGCTGGCGTAGCCGAGAATTGGCTTGAAGTCTGCCCTGTACGAGATACAGTCCAAACTCTTACACCAGAGGTTCTGTTACCAACGTAAGGTCGTACAAAATCTAACACAGTATCACCGGTTGAAGTGATGTGTATTTGGTTGCTTTGATAAGTAAGTGCGTTAGATGTCCACAAGTTACCAGAACCAGATACAAGACTCGTATCTATAGTTGTTAAAATAGTGCCAGATGGCCCACCGTCACGAACAACTAAGCTTCCAGTTCCAGCCGTATAGCCCACAGTCCAACCATCACAAACTGCTGTGTGATATGCAACTTGTCCATTAGATAGCGTTGCACCACCTCTGGCAGTTACGCTGAGGTTGTCTGAGCCTTCACAGTAGTCCATCTTGTAGTGACCAATGTTCGAACTGTAGTACGGTCGAGCATAATAGACTTCTTTGGTAGGGTTCACATGCCGAGCTGCTCTAGCAAACTTATCACCTAATTGCCATGTCCAGCCAGGAGCGTTAAAAGTGTGCATAGGTAGCGAATCGGCAAGAATAACTAGGTCATAGGCAGTGTTTTTTGAATCATTAATGGCAGTTCTGATTGCTGTAAAGCCATCACTTTTTAAGGTAAAAGCTTTTTCTATTGATGGTGTTGCAAGATTATTGTCTACATATGCTTTGGTACTCTGCTGTGTTGGAATCTTTGTAGCAGAGTTCGATACCATGTCGTCTTCATCAACAATAGCTGTTCCTGAAACCCCGGTGTTAAGTACGGGGCTTGTTAAGGTTTTACTTGTTAGTGTTTCCGTTCCAGCAATCGTAGCGAAGTCGTTGTCGGTTAGTGCGGTATTAAATTGAGCCGTTGTACCCGTCAGAGTGTTCGAGGTTAAAGAAATAGATTTACCAGTTACAGTTGCCGTGCCGGTATCTACGTAGGCCTTTACACTTTGCTGGGTCGGTACCTTGGTTGCAGAGTTGGAGGCCATATTATCTTCATCAACCACAAAACTCATAGTGGCGGTTGAAGTATCAGAGTTCATTACGGCACCAGCAGCATCAACAGCAGCCGATTTTAGCTTGCCACGTTCAGCCAGATCTACGTTTGTATTATCAAGCGAGACCTCTAAGAATTCATTGAGATATGTTCCCCATGTTCCATCATCGCTTCCTACAATTGGTAACCTAGGCATAGTTTATTTTTTACCCCTCACAAGCATTAGGGTAATTATAATGAAAAAAAATATATAATACAACCCGTGCAACAGATGTGCATAAAGTAAATTTTTGGTGCTACGTGGTATCATATTCACTATGAAGCAAAAGCTTATGCTTGCGATGGGATTGTTGGCCGCGCTACTTGTGCCTTCACTTGTTTTGGCGACAAATTATGGAGAAGGAGTTTACGGTAGTTGTACATATGATGAAACTTGTACTATTTCGCTTGCCACCTCGGGAACAGTAACGTTGCCTGCGGCAACTAATCCTTCGGGTGTAGTAACAATAGATAAAGATATAGTCACCGTTACAACCAACAGTAGTGGTGGTTATACACTCAGGCTAGAATCTGTATCAGGAACGTCAAGCCAACTTGTGAATGGTGGTGAGGTCATTCCGGCTGTAAGCGCTACGGCAGGATCCCCGGCAACTTTGGGTATGAACGAATGGGGTTACCGCATAGACGGAGCCCTTGGTTTTGGAGCTGGCCCAACCAGTGCAATTACAAGTCAGCCATCAAGTAGTCTAACTTTTGCGGGCGTACCCTTGTTGGGTGCACCGCAAGAGATTAAGGTCACGGCGTCAGGTGCGCCATCGGGCGATGTAACAAATGTTTGGTATGGTATACGGGCAGATATTAGTAAACCATCTGGCACATACACCTCAACAGTCACCTATACCGCTATAATTAATTAGCTACTTGTTCAAATAATAGACATTGCGTCGACGAGAGGTTAAAGTAAAAAGATATGGGTAAAGTACAGCACAGGCCAATTCTTCGAGTTAAAAATCTTGTTAAAACTTATGACGGCGTGAATGTGGTCGATAGTATTAGCTTTGAGGTAGAAAAAGGTGAAATATTTGGCATCCTAGGTCCTAATGGTGCAGGAAAAACTACCACACTAGAAATGCTTGAAGCGCTTCGCCCAATAGACGGTGGTGAAGCAACACTCAGTGGCATAGATATCAAAAAGCATCCAGAAAAAATCAAAGCTTTAATTGGTGTGCAGCCCCAGTCTCCAAGTTTTGAAGAAAAAACCAAGCTTACAGAGCTGATTGAGTTCTTTTCGTCTACATACGGGGAAAAAGTTGATGCAATGTCATTTTTGAAAGAGGTGCAATTAGAAGAAAAAGCCAGTAGTTATGTAGAAAACCTCTCCGGTGGTCAACGTCAGCGGTTTTCCATTGCAGCGGCGCTGGTCCATGGCCCTAAAGTATTCTTTTTAGACGAACCTACAACCGGGCTTGACCCACAGGCTAGGCGCAATCTTTGGGGCTTGATAAAAGAGGTTAGAAACAAGGGTGTTACGGTAATCATGACATCTCACTACATGGATGAAGCTGAAGTGCTGTGTGATCGAATTGCTATTATGGATGAAGGTAAAATAATAGCACTCGATACTCCAAAAAATCTTGTCAAAGCATTGCTAAAACGTGGATTCAAAAAAGAGCAGATGGTTGAACAGGCTAACCTCGAAGACGTCTTTATAGATTTAACGGGTAAGGCTTTAAGAGATTAATTATGTATAAAAAAATACTCCCGATTATCACTTTTGCCAAAATAGATATTCGTCGTCTTTTTCGCGACAAAGTCGCAATATTCTTTACTTTTGTTTTCCCACTCATCTTCCTATTTGTGTTTGGAGGTTTGTTTGGGAAAAACAACGACATTTCTTTCAACATTGCTCTGATTAATCAATCCGAGAGTGAATTTTCGAAAAATTTTGTTAAAGAGATAAAAAACGACACCGTTTTTAAGGTAAAAGAAGATATTTCTACT
>DAIUJM010000017.1:0-2693 GCA_036848695.1 Candidatus Saccharimonadota bacterium | reverse complement strand
GCCGGTTTGACGCAGTTCGACTTCATATTTGCCGGATTGCTTGGTTTTTCAATATTAAGCCTCGGTATTTTTGGTCCAACCAGTGTATTCCCGAAACTCAAGCAGCGCGGTGTACTGCGCCGATACCACACAACCACACTTAGAGTCTGGCAGTATTTTACGGGTAATGTACTTTCCAATGTATTTGTGGGAATACTTTCAGTCAGCACCATGTTTATAGTTGCGCTAACAGTTTTTGATCTGAACATGCGCGGAGATTACCTAAGTCTGCTTCTACTCGTGATTATGGGTACAATTGTGCTGTTTGGTGTAGGTCTAGCGGTTGGTGGTTGGGCAAAAAACGAAAACCAGGCTGCTCCGCTGGCAAACCTTGTTGCATTCCCCATGATGTTCCTTTCAGGAACATTCTTCCCACGATTCTTAATGCCTTCGTGGCTTCAAAATGTTTCAGATCTGCTACCACTTACACCTGTTATTGACGGTGCTCGTATGATCATCACCGAAGGCAAAACAGCATTTGAACTACTGCCACAATTTGGTCTTCTAGCTGCCTGGGGTGTCATAATCTACTTTATAGCCTTCAGAGTATTCCGCTGGGAATAGTACAAAAACTACTATTTTTGACTTTAAAATATAGCCATCTTCCATATCCTGTCATCTCGAGCTTGTCGAGAGATCTACTAACCATATTAATCAGATCTCTCGACTTCGCTCGAGATGACGTTGCACAGAGGCTCAAAGGGTTTATGCTTGTATAATTTGACAACATATGATATAATAGACTCATCTATTTAATCAAAGGAATAGCCTCATGGGTACGTCGCCGGAAGAACTAGAAAAATTGGCAAGACTCGAAGCGCTTCGCGAAGATATCGAGGACGCTAAAGATGCCGCTTCAGGTGGCCGTGGTGGATATGTTGGTCCTTACACTAGTGACGAATACCCCGTTGATACGCCAATTCCTAGTCGCCCGCTCGAACAAAACGTTACCCCTCCAAAAAATCGATCAAAGAAGTCATCTGGAACCGTTCCTTCTAGCGAATCAAAAGTGTTACGAATTCTAGGGGTGGCAGATGATACGGTGGTACACGAAACTTTACTCGAACCGACCGAAGTAATCGACCGTGTTCAGGCCTTGAAGGAAGAAATACGCCGTAAAAAACTACTTGGTGGTCAAGCTGTTCAAAAGAGTGTTGATTCTCACCCATCAGACGAGGCTTCACCCGGGGTGAGTGGCGAAGCACGGCTAGTGGATCCAAGTGAGCTAGCAAGGGAGCTTGGCGTGCCGGTTACCGTAAAGAAAGACTCATTTGGTAATCGAGTCATCATACCCTTATTTCCAGAAGAAAATTATAAGAAGAATAAATAATCCTCTTAAAGTATTGCTAGCTTGACAGTTGATAATCTGCCATCATTTTTAATGAAAACCTGTGGTGGGGGCGGTTGGGTTTGAACCAACGACCAATCAGTTATGAGCCGACTGCTCTAACCACTGAGCTACGCCCCCTCGTCGAAAGTTGCTAAAGAGTTTACGTTTCCAAGCAAGCTTGAAAATCTTCAACTCACCGCACTTTCTCCTCTAAAATTGAAAAAGTCGCAATTGCTTTGTTTTTCAATTTTGTTTGTCGCATATTGGCAACGGTAGTAATTATATCAGATTGTGGTTCGGGGTGGAGGAGTATTGTATAATTATGTGTACAGAAAGCAAATAAAAAAATGCACAGCCTCAAAAAATATTTCACTTTTGACGACCTACTACTGGTGGGAGCCCTGCTGATTACGCTTGGTCTTGCATGGAACACGGTTACGGCGATGCAAAGAAATTACAGGTTACAGCAGAAGTATAATCAATTACAGGCCGAGGTTTCGTTGATTGAGCTAGAGAACCAAAATCTTCGCTATAAAATCGCTTATCTAAAAACCGATGATTACTTAGAACTTGCTGCTAGAGAAAAGTTTAACAAGGCAATTCCCGGAGAGGCTATGGTCTATTTGCCGGGAAGCGGCAGTGCTCAGAAAGCGCCCGTTGCAAAAAGTACTGTTGCTCCAGCCAAGCCCCAGCCTAAGGGTTGGCAAGCAAATTTCGCATCTTGGATGAGATTTATTCAAGGCAAAAATGCCCTCAACAAAATCTAACCCCTCTTGTACAGAGTGCATACATCTGGTATAGTAAATAACTGTTCCTATACAAATTGAAGAACAAAGCGAAGCGACTTTTTCAATTTGAAAGGAGAAGTATAGGCGTAAACTGTAGCTTTTGACGATTAGTCAAAACGAGGTAGCGCCGTCGACTTCGACGCCGCGGGGTGGAGCAGTGGCAGCTCGCTTGGCTCATAACCAAGAGGTCGCAGGTTCAAGTCCTGCCCCCGCTACCATTCGACTCATTTCATTCGCTCATGGCTTAGGCCATGGGCGTTTGTAGTTTCAGTCGAATGACCCTGAGTTTGTCGAAGGGCCAAGTACTCATTTCATTCGCTCATGACTTAGGCTTTGGATGTTTTAATTGTAGTTGTTATCTGACGAAGTAAAACCGGGAAGAGGTCAGGCTCATAAAAATTTACCGGCGCGTTATTACCGGATCTAATTCGTGTCAGGTCATGGTATAGTTTTTGTAATGATATTCAAGATTCTTTCCCCATTACTAATTGCCTTTGGTTGGTTTCTCTACATTGTGTTAGATGGTCCCAACGGGC
>DAIUJM010000016.1:14103-15907 GCA_036848695.1 Candidatus Saccharimonadota bacterium | reverse complement strand
TAGTGTTCGTAATTATTAGAATAGTAAAGACGTGAGCCAGGACGAACCGCTGTCAGCTGTTGTTGATTCGTGCCGTCATAGTCAAAGATATAGCTAACGTTTTTATCTGAGACAGCTTGAATGCGGTGATCATCAACCCAAGCCAATTTACTTTCCAAAGCAGTTGCAAACGGCACCTCAAAAGCATACGAAGTGACGTCCTCCAGATCATAAATAGTGGCACGTGGACCATTCTGAAGCATGAAGAACTGTGCTGAGCCACTGAAGGTGATCTGTTGCGGACGCGAAAAGGCAAGTGTTGTATATGGTAGTTGCTTAGTAAGAATCGGGCGCTTCAGCGGATCACGAAATACCGTTACGGCCTCACCCTCGCTAAAACCAACAACCAAATAGAAATGTTCATCGTATTGAGCATATAAAAGCCGAGCTACACCAAGACTTGCCGCAACCTGAGAAACAACCACTTCTTTGGAATCTTTCCATATGCCGATTTGCTGCTGATCTTCAGACTGCCGAGAAAAAAGAACCGTATCATCACCGTATGGCACAAAAGTCATGATATTCTGCATAACAATCGTCTGGCTTGCAGAGCTCAGATCATATCGTGAAAGTATTCCGTTTCGTAGGCCATAAATTTGTTTCGTCTCACCACCAACATAGTGCACGTCTGTTATTGAACGATCCGCGTACAGTGTTGAAATGTTTATTGCCTCACTTGGCTTAGTTACATCTACGCTCAGCAGATCTTTCGCTCCACTCGGCAACGATTGTTCAAGTAGCACGTTCTTATTATTTAGCGACCATTCCAGCACCTTAAGAGTACCGATTTGACCGTCTTCACGACGCACCGCAGAACCTAGTGTTAACGGTGTAATTACAGGCTCTTTAGAATCTAACTCTATCAAATTCAGTTGGGAACTGGCGGCAGAAAACACCAAAATTAACTTACGATCATGCGATTGGCTGACAACCTCTAATGGCGGCAGGCTGGCAATCGTAAGTTGAGATAGATCTTTCGGAATTAACAACGGGTAATTAACCTCACGCACCTTCGAAGCTGAAACCCTAACTTGTTTTGTCCAATTTCTGTAACCATCCAGTTTTAGATCTAGCTGAAAATTTCCCGCCGGTAATACAAACCGTGAAGGTGTGCTTGAATCTTTTTGTTCACCATTTATGTATACCTGTGCAGATTGTGGGCGGTTATCAACTAGAAGTAAGCCGTTCTTTACAACGTGGCCACTCGACCCTAGGCGATAACCCAAAGCAACATACAGAAGGATTGCAGTGGTGGTAGCTGTTAAGAAAATTGTTACTGCGTAACCGATGGCGCGCAAAATGGCCGCTTGCTGACGTTTATTATCTACTCGATGCATACATACCATAATACCACTTGCACAGGTGATTAAGAGAGGGTAGTATTAGATTATCCAAAAGCAAAAGCGTATTGCATATATAAAGGGAACCGAGGGCGTAGCCAACAATGAAGTCAAACAACACAATAGAAATTAATGGTAAGCTCTATGACGCCAAAACAGGCAAGCCAATTGATTCACCCCACAAAGCTTCAGCAACTCCCACAGCAAAACCACGACCGCAATTAGTCGACGGCTTTCGCTCTGTTCAACCGCAAAAAAGATCAATTACCGTGCAACATGCTACACCAAAACAACCCAATGAAGGCAAGGTTGCTAAAACCCCTCAACCAACTAAGCGTACTCACTCTGCAGCACCCAAAGCTGCGTCTAAGCCAAAACAATCTGCAACACTTCACCGAAAAGCTGTTAGGCGACCAGTTATCCAA
>DAIUJM010000016.1:10294-14003 GCA_036848695.1 Candidatus Saccharimonadota bacterium | reverse complement strand
AATACAGACGATCGAAGCTTTAGTATTAAACAACAGCCAACAACCTGGGATTCCGTTGCACTTCTTGAAAACTTTGTTACAAAACAAGGCAAAAGTTACCTGACATACCAAGATAGAGGATTGACGATATACATTTATAACGGCAGCAGTGCCGCCTGGGTTAATGGCGGTAAAATGTATAGCTTAGAAGGTAAAAATTCTCAGCTGGATACCGATCAGCTTCTTAAACTTGCAACCAGCATGTAACCTAAGTGGTTAGCGCCTCTTCTTAACTTTCTTAATTTTGCGAAGTATTTTTTGTGAACGAGTAAGCTTAAGTACGTGAGCGCTAACAGCCACAACACCAACATTTCGACAACGTCGCTTGCCACACATAATTTCAACGGAAGTATGCTTTTCAGCACTTCGTGGATGATCTAAATACTCTAGTTTTAGCGCACACTCAATGCCACACGAATTACCACAAACACTTCGTCCAATTTTAGTTAGATCTCGCGCGATTCCGTTATAACCCCTGATCTCAAGTAAGTCATCTGTTTTATTCCAGTCTTTACTCTTTTGCTTTTCTGCGACCATCTGTTCTGCTACGGGTTCGGCCAGTGGAATAATACAAACTGGAGTTTCGCCTGTAAAAGAGTGATTTCGTTTTGCTGCTGACATAATTTTTTCACAAGTTTTCTATTACACAATGTAGTCCTTTCTGTATTTTATGCAAGCGCAATACCAAATATCATTTTGTGTCGGGCAATGACTGGCCTTTCCACCCCTGTTTTGATATAGTGTGAAGAATGACACAGTCGCCAAACACGCCACCTCGCGTTCCAGCAAACGAATCAGAACCAAGCGGAGCTGAGATCACAGCCTCATTTTTGGGGATTGGCTTTGTTGTCACCGGCGTAGCAACTGCAGCAGAAACTTCATTTGGGACTTTTTCTCTACCGGCGAACTATGAGGTCGCTACCACCTTTGCAGTAATTGGCACCGGAATCCTTGTGGTCAATGGAATAAGACGAGCAGTCCAGACAAGACGACAAGGAACGAGTAGGTAAACCATGCAAGTTAGAACGAGGTTCGCACCAAGCCCCACCGGGTTTTTACACGTAGGAGGAATCCGAACAGCACTGTTCGCATGGCTAGTAGCACGTCATAATAACGGGCAGTTCATTTTAAGACTAGAAGACACCGACAAGAATAGAGAAGTTGAAGGGTCTGCCGAACACCTTATGAAAAGCCTCAAGGCGCTTGGAATAAACTATGACGAAGGACCCGACTGCGGAGGCCCACATGCGCCATACAAGCAAAGCGAACGTCTTGATATTTATAAAAAGTGGGCACAAAAACTTATAGATTCTGGACGTGCTTACGCAGATCCATACAGCCCAGAGGAAGTGCAAGCATTCCGTGAGCAAGCACAAAAATCAAAACAACCATTTCTGTATCGCAACCACCGTCCCGTGGATCCACCAAAGTGGGATGGGACGCAGCCACTTCGACTAAAATCAGATCCAAAAAGCTATACGTGGAATGATGCTGTGATGGGTGAGCTTTCAACGGGACCAGAAGTTATAGATGATATTATACTCATCAAATCAGATGGCTATCCAACATATAACTTCTGCCACATTGTCGACGACGCCGAAATGGAAATCACGCACATCATTCGTGGACAGGAATTTCTTGCAAGTGTTCCAAACTATCTGAACATCTATGAAGCACTTGAACTCACCCCACCAATCATGGCAACGATGCCTCACATTCTTAACGAACAAGGAAACAAGAAACTCGGTAAACGTGATGGCGCCAAAGATGTGCTCGATTACATCAAAGAAGGTTACTTGCCTGAAGCACTACGAAGTTTTATCGCCACACTAGGCTGGAATGATGGCACTGAGCAAGAAGTATTTACCACCGAAGAATTGATTGAAAAATTCAGCCTGGACCGAGTAGGGAAGAGTGGTGCCCACTTTGATGAAAAACGACTCAATTGGGTCAACGGCCACTTCATTCGTGAAATGCCCCTAGATGACCTCTACAACGCCACGATGGGCCACAGACAACCAGCAACCACCAAGGAATCACGAAACTTTTGGCCACCTGAAGCCGCTAAATTTGATGAATCGTATAAAAAGCAGGTGCTCTCCATAGTGCAAGAACGGCTAAAATACCTTGCGGAATTACCCGAACTCACAGCCCTATTCTTCGAAGAACCAACACCAAACCTTGAGCTCATCACCACTAACAAACAACTAAAAAAACTCGAGCCAGCAACACTAACAGAATTGCTAACCCTCAGCCTTGAGGCTTTAGAAAAGAGCGATTTTACTCCAGAAGATATTCAAGTAAGATTAAACACTTTACTACAAACTACCAACTATGGACCATCAACTATTTTTAGTATTATCCGCATTGCTACCACCTGGAAGGCCTTTAGCCCACAGCTCAATGAAACGCTCGCAGTATTAGGTAAAGAAACCACCATAAGACGTCTTACTCAGAGTATTGATTATTTAAACAATTAGTTGTATAATAATTATAATATGTCTTCTCTTATTGACGCCATTAAAGCAGACTGCAGAGCCGTATTGGAGGCTGGGAAACAACCGCCCGCTTCTGAAATATCTGAAGTAACAGTTCCTGAAGTTAAAACACCTAACCCAGAAATTGAATCTGCAGAACCCGGCCTTTTTGTGTGGCCTAGACCAGGTAGCGAACAGGAACAGCGCTTACAATCACGCCTTCAACAACTCGTTCTACGACAACAGAGTGAACAATCTGCACTTCACTCACAGACTCTACAGTTGGAAATTGAGCTACTGAAAAAATTTCAAACTAATAAAGTGCTCGACGTGGTTGATGATATCTGCCTGGTTGCAGAAGGTGCATTTGGTATTGGCCCAGTCTCAGAACCGTCTTTTGAAACAGACCAGCGTAAAATTCACGAATGTTACGATCTTGTAGACCTTATCTGTTCTAAAATTATGGCAGATTTAGATTTTATTGAACAAAAACCAGTTGGGATGCAAACCGATTTTACAGTTCGCAAACAGGTACTCTAATGAAGGAAAGCCAGCTTGTAGACCTATTTCAGCGGGCAAGAAGTGATTCTACGCTTGCGGTCATCGAAGGAGTGCAAGCCTTAAAGCACGCATCACGCTTTAAGGCAGAGATCGAAAAAATTATCACATGTGATATACATTTACTCGAAACACTGCTTGACGAATTAGCACCTGATGTTAAGGCTCTAGTTTTAGATCTAGCGGAAGAGGTACCTGAGACAACCTTCGCACGTCTTTCACCACAACCACCACGCACAAAAACAATCGCACTTGTTAAGCGAAGAAATTACAGACTAACTGATCTCGACAAGCTTAAACCGGTTGTCCTACTTGAAGACCCTCGAGATCTAGAAAATATCGGTGCTGTGATTCGCGTTGCCGCAGCGGCGGACGTAGCGGGCGTTTGCATTACCGGCCCAGCTGACATCTGGCATCCTGCAGTAATCCGTGGGGCAGCCGGGCTGCATTTTGCACTTCCTGTCATTAACATAGAAAGTATTGATGACGTCCGCGGTACACGTGAGGTAGTTGCACTCGACCCAACAGGGTCAGACATCACCAAAAAGAGTATTTCAAGTAATGCGGTTTTATTATTTGGCACCGAACGCCACGGCATTAGCCCAAAACTCCTGCAAGCAAGTGATAAGGTAGTT
>DAIUJM010000016.1:0-10194 GCA_036848695.1 Candidatus Saccharimonadota bacterium | reverse complement strand
CACCGAACGCCACGGCATTAGCCCAAAACTCCTGCAAGCAAGTGATAAGGTAGTTCGCCTGCCCATGAAGGCAGGAGTCAGCAGTCTTAACCTAGCCACTTCGGTTGCCGCAACGCTCTATAGTATCCGCTGATCTTTAAATATGTGGCGGTATTTGATAACATAAGCATTATGTTTAACAAAAATAAAAAACAACATCATTACGAATCGTACCAACCACACGAACTTCCGGTTGATAAACCGAAAGGGCATAAAATTGCCAAAGTTAATCAATGGCTGAAATCACACAACAAATTAGTTTTAGCGGGACTTGCAGTCCTCGCCCTAGCACTAGGCGGGGGAATATTCTACTTATTCAACGGTATTGCCTTTGAATCAACTCCACCAGTTGCTTCCATAAAAAAGAAAGAACCGACCAAGTATTATTCCAAGCTGACTGGAGTAGAGGTAAGCGAAGCCGACACCAAGCGTCCTGTCACGGCTGTTATGATAGAGAACAGCCCCGATGCTCGCCCACAAAGTGGCCTAAAAGATGCGGGTGTAATATTTGAAAGCGTTGCTGAAGGCGGAATCACTAGATTCTTAGTTATCTACCAAGAGGCAAAATCTACAGTAATTGGGCCAGTCAGAAGTGTACGGCCACACTACGCCAGTTGGGTTGCAGCTTTTGACGCCGGACTTGCACATGTGGGCGGTAGCGATATACCCCTAGCCAAATTACGTAGTGGCCAAATTAAAGATCTAGACCAGTTCTTCAATGCCAAGGCTTACTACCGGGCCAGCAATCGCGCAGCTCCACACAACATGTACACCTCTGACGAAAAGTTACAGGCACTCAACTCAGCAAAAGGCTACACAAGCAGTACGTTTACCTCATGGGAGCGGGTGAAAAAGGAAGAACCTGCGCCCGCACCAAACGCCCGCATCATAACCGTGCCTGTTTCAACCGGCCTGTTTGCTGTCAATTACGACTGGGATCAAGCAAGTAACAGTTACTTACGTAGCCAAGGTGGCGGTGCACATAACGACAGAGAAGGCGGGCGAATAACACCTAAGGTAGTTATTGCTATGCAGGTACCACACGATGTTATTCGTGATTCCAACAATTACAGCTATCCTAATGTAATCGGCACCGGTAAAGCCTGGCTGTTCCAAAATGGAACAGTGGCCGAAGTAACGTGGACTAAGAATTCAGATAAAGAACAGGTTATGTTTACTGACGCTACTGCAAAACCTATTGAACTAAACCGTGGTCAAACTTGGATCACCGCCATCAAGCCAGACCGGCTACCAACTTGGCAATAACATCATGAACCAAACGCCCTTTCTCGTCACCCGCGCAACATTTACAAAAGCAATCTTAATTGGACATCTTGTAAACATTGTGCTTGGTATAATCGTGTTTTCTAGTCTGCATTTTATGCTCGGATACGAAACAATAGTTGCTGTTGTAGCCACAATTATCAGCACTACTCTTGGCGCTATACTATCTTCCATAATTGCCACAAAAAAACTTTCCGCGCCCGTACACGCGCTTAGTAACGAAATAACCGTGCTCCATGAGAAAGTGAATGCTTCTACCAACGCGCTGACACAAATGAGCAGTGACGCTAAAGCTCTACTAGAAGAACTACCTGTTGGTGTAATTACATTTGACGAATCAGGAAAGTTAACAAGAATAAATGAGACTGCCCAGCGTAATATTAACCTGAATATAGAAGATTCAGAAAGTAACTTAAATGCCGAAGCCGTTCTAAAACAATTAAGCTACTTCCGCAGTAACGGCAAAGAAATTAACTTTGCTGACTGGCTAAACGAAGCAAAGACGAGTAAGATTCAAGCTGTACAGTTTTGGCAATTAGTAGCACTTCGCGACGAAGAAGGCACTCGTGCCTACGATATTATTGCTCGCTACAACAAAAGTGATCCTCAAGCCTGCGAGGTGATACTAATTTTGGTTGATCGTACAGAAGACTATCTTAAGCAAGAAAAACAGATGGAATTCATATCTCTGGCTGCTCACGAGCTCCGTGGTCCAATTACGGTAATGCGTGGCATTGTTGATGTATTCAAGACCGAACTAAGCCCTCAGCTCAGCCAGGACCACCAAGACCTACTAATACGCATGGGTGTGTCGGCTCGGCAACTTGCTGGATACGTAGAAAATATTTTGAGCGTTTCGCGCATTGAAAAAGAAACGTTTGAAGTCAGGCGAGAAGAAGTCAACTGGCCTTTAATTATTGAGCGCTCTGTTGAAGACCTTTCTATTCGCGCGACCGCCCACCACCGCAAACTTTCATTTACCATTCCACCCGACCTCCCGACCGTGGCCGCTGACCCAATTGCTATTACACATGTAATTACTAATTTAGTCGACAACGCTATAAAATATTCTAAAGAAGACGGGCAGATTATTGTAAAATCAGTCCTCAAAGACGGCGAAGTTGAAACTACTGTACAAGATTTTGGTATTGGTATTCCAACTAGCGTAGTAGACAACCTCTTCACAAAGTTTTACCGTTCACACAAAAGCAAACAGTTAACCTCGGGAACCGGGCTTGGGCTGTATCTTTGTAAGACAATCATTGAAGCCCACGGTGGCACAATCTGGGTACGCTCCAGTGAGGATAAGGGAACAACTTTTGGTTTTACCTTGCCAATCTATGCTTCAGTTGCAGAAGAGCTCAAAAACAAAGATAATCAAACTAACGGAATAATCCGAGGTAGTCATGGCTGGATCAAAAACCACTCACTGTACAGAAGATAAGGAGCACAAATGAGTAAAATATTATGCATTGAAGACGATCATTTCATCGCCGATATTTATGTACGCGCACTGAAAAACGCTGACCATGAAGTTACAGTCATCGCCAATGGAAAAGAAGCACTATCCGCAGCAAAAGAAGAGGTGTTCGATATAATTCTGCTTGATCTTATGCTTCCCGACAAATCTGGCATAGAAATTCTAGAAGAACTTCGCGGCGAAAACAGAGACGGTATGCCGCATACAAAAATAATTGTAACCACCAACTTTGAAGAACCCCCAGAAGACCGCGCCAAGTTAGAAGAAATGGCCGACGGCTACCTAATAAAAGCTGATGTTACACCTAGTAAGTTAGTGGAGCTGATCGACGAACTCACTGAAAAAGATAAAGTATAGTATCAATGAAAATAGTTCATGATAGCGAAACATTAGCTCAAGGCCAGCAAGTTATTACATCTTGTGCATTCATACACAAAATAATTGATGGCGTACACAAAGTATTTATGGCTAAGCGTGCCGATACGAAAAAGTTCTTACCGGGTGTGTATGAACTACCAGGCGGTCATATAGATTTTGGAGAAGATACCAAAGACGGCTTGATTCGTGAAATTCAAGAAGAGTTTGGCGTAGAAGTGCGATTGGGCGATCCATTTGCAGTCTTTACCTATCTAAACGAGGTTAAGGGCTCGCATTCAATTGAAGTTATCTACTTTGCACAACTTTTTGATCCCGGTGCAGAAATAAAACCAAACCCAGAAGATCACAGCTCCTGCGATTGGTTCTCTGAAGCAGAATTGCCTCAAACGTTTATCAGTGAAAAAGATATTGAAGACGATGAAGTGAGGGCAATTTATAGGGGTTTTGCGTTGCTCAACTGTACTACGATTGACTTTGGGAGGAATAGAGGAAGGATGTGATGAAATAATTTATGAGTGAAAAATACGAACCAATCATTGCTATACCATCAGACGAAGACGTCGCAATCAAGCAACAACAGCTCCGAGAAGGTAGCAGAGCCATCCAGGATTACGAGGTTCGATATACAAGTCCAAGTGACGCCCGTTTCTCAGCGCTAGAACGACTTGAAGCTATGACTGGAAGTGATTATTCAATAGATCGCCTCAAAGAACTTGAAGCAACGACCCACGATTACACTCCTACGATTGGTCTTGAGGTCGAGATTTACAATTCAGCACTACTCAGCAAAGAAGAACGTGCGCTCAGTCCAGCTGAACAGGCAGAGCTTGTGTCATCAAGAAAGAGGGCGATGCAAGAGATAGAACGCCTTGGTGTACCACGAGATAAAAGTGATGAGGGGTGGTGGGAGTTTGCCCTTAAACCAACGAGAACACCAGAAGTACTGACAGCAGAGGTGCGGGCACTAGAGGATAGCGGCGTTTTACACACTGGGGAGCGTTACTACCCACTCCACCTAACGCTTGGTGGCGTAACTAGCGAAAAGCAAGGCTCGGTGCCGAATATTATGGAGCATGACCTACGCGGTGAACAAGTCTTTGTTTTAGTTCACGTACTTGAAGCTTCTGGTATAGCTACAACACCAAAACGTCTGCTGATGCCTGCTAAGAGTTCTAAAAGGGGTGTTTACTGGACGAGTGGACATGCGGGGATTGTTGAGCGAGAACCTAAGCAAATGAGAGGTGTGGATTTTATTCAAGGTGTAGAGATTAGATCGTTCTGTTTTAGTACCGTCGAAGAATTAGATACTATAGTTCGATCAACCCAAGCGTTAGGTGCTGCGTTAAGCGCATACCAAGACTTGTCACGTATAACAAGGCAAAGAACTAGAGTCACACCACTTTTCAGGAAGGCGACAAGAACTACATTGTCTCCGCGTCTAAGAAGCGGGGCGGAACTTGAAGACGCTATACGACTCAGTGCAGTCTGGTCGGACTTTAGTCAACAAGCCCACGAGCTATTTTCCGAAGCCGGGCTACTTGATCCAAGCACTGTTTGGCACGAGCCACGCCCAAGAGGCTTGTTACGACGGGCTTCAGCAGGTAACTACGGTGCACTTGCTGGTTTCATGGAAAGAGCCGAACAGCCAGGCAGCAAAGAACAAGACATGCAACAGCGTCTTGTAAAGCTTGTAGAAGCTGCTGTTACAGCCGTCGAACATATAACTGGGCACACAAAAAACGAGAAAGATCTAATAACTTCCGAAATTAGCTAGAAATGGGCTGAACGATCAATTCACGATATGCCCAGCCTACCAACCCCAATATATTGACCCTGTGGTGCAGACGCTACATGCTATAGACATCCGCTTTGCTACTGGTTATCCGATGGATTTAATTCTATTATGTCGATGATTTTACAGAATTCGAACTCGCGCGCGGGTTCAATTCTCTGTCGAGAATCAACCAAAGAAAATACCCGAGCACAAGGCTCGGGCACTTTCTTTGGTGACCCCGGCGGGATTATCTACGATGCGTCTGCGCCACTTACTCGAAGCGAGCTTCTGCGTGAGCGGCTTGTCTTCGAACCCCGAGGGTTCGAACTCTCTGCGAGAGTTTACCAAGTAAAAACCCCAGTCATTCGACTGAGGCTTTTACTTGGTGACCTCACGAGTATTTCTTTAGAACACCTTTTCGACGATCTTTTCCGGCTCAGAGACAATTTCAAAGCTTTGGGTATGATATTAAAAGACGGAGAAGCATATCTTTCTGATCTAGGAGATGTGCAATGAGACTCATAGTTCCTTCAACGCTGTACAACCAAGATACATTCGATAAGCAGTTTATTCGAGACATTTATAGGGCGCGCAGCAGCGTTTTAATTGAAAGTCCATTCATTAGACTCCGAAGGGTCGAAGAGCTCGCAGAGGTACTTAAAAAGCTGCGAAGACGTGGCGTATCGGTCATAGTCAACACCCGGAACCCAATCGAACATAACTCGGAGTACGAATTACAGGCCAGCCAAGCGATTACCTTACTCCAAGAATACGGAGCGACGGTACTCTTCACTGTAAAACACCATCGCAAGATAGTGATATGCGACCGACAGATTTTTTACGAAGGCAGCCTCAACGTACTGTCGTATTTCGATAGTTGTGAGATAATGAGGAGGACAGATTCACCGACCGAAGCTGAACACCTAATCAACTTCATTGGTCTCAATAAGTTTTTGCCGAAAGAGAGTTAATATGAGCGATACCAATCCATTTACTGATCGTAACCTTCATGAAGATGAAGCCACTATTGAAAAGACACTTCGATACTTAGAGCTAAATGATCCCGAGAATGCTAACCGTGAGTACGCTGTTGGTCTACTCAAATTTATGGAACGTTTTGCATTCCATGCTGAAAAAGAAAACGATTTCAACTACGACGAATTCTTAGACAAGTACAAAGCTTCGCTCCAGTAAACTTACATCTCATCGATAATCGGTTCAGTATTTATTGAATGTGCGCCGGCTGGTTGATTTGCTTGAGTATTTTCCTTATCTTCTTTGGATGTATCTGGAGCAGTCGGCTCATCTTGCTTCTTGGCAAACGAAGCCCGAGATAGCTCCACGGCTTTTTGAGCAATCATCTCGTCGCCTTTATCAGGCAGAAGGATTGTCTGGCCCGAAAGTGGTTCTTGAGGCTTAATCGCAGATAATTTGGCATAGAAGTTGAAAGCGGGCAGATTGCTCATTTCTCCCGGATCTATATATGGTGAGAACAACGGTAATAACAGGCGTTCATCGTCTGGGTTACCGCTCCTGAACGTAATGACGGTACCAACGTTAGCCAGGATAATACTCACCATCTGTTGATCTTTTTGCTGCGAGGTGGACTGCTCGGCCATGATCATGAACATCTTATACTTACGAGACTCAGATAACATCTGCACAAATGACGTAGTCGCGAAGTTCTGAAACTCATCGACATATAGATAGAAGTGACGACGCTCAGCTTGCGGTATGCGGGCTCGCCTGAGGCTAGCGAGTTGTAGTTTTGCCAGGACGGTAATACCAAATAGTTCTGACGTGTCTTCACCAAGTAAGCCTTTGGAAAAGTTGCAAATGAGAATCTTGCCGGAATTAATTATGTCATCGAAGTCGATAGTAGACTTTGGTTGTTCTAGAATTTGTTTAGCTGAAGCAGAAAAGAGGAAACGGCCAATCTTTGAAGTAATACCAGCAGCCATTTTTACTTTTTGCATATCGCCAGCTTTACCTAATTCGTTCTTCCAGAAATTTATGAGATTTTTATCCTCGAGTGTCTTAATAATCTTTTTGCGAAATTTAGTATCGTTGAGCAGATCAAAGACGGCGAAGAGCGTAGCGTCATCTACGGTAAGTGCTGTTTGAATGGTATTTCTGAGCACGTATTCAATCCGGTGGCCGCCAGTATCTTCTTCTGAAAATATCTTACGAAATACAGATATTACTGACTCGGTAATAATATCCTTTTCTCTAAGCAGTTCATTGCCGGTGACGCCAGGTGTCATCTCCAGCAGGTTCAGGCCAATCGGAAACTGAAGATCATCTGGATTAAAGTAGACAACGTCCTTGACACGCTCTGGTGGCACATGTCGAAGGAGTGTCTCGGCCATGTCGCCGTGCGGATCAATAATTGCCACACCTTTGCCATTTTGCATGTCTTGGACGATAGCGTACTGCATCATAGTCGTCTTACCATTTCCCGTACCACCAATAATGTAGACATGACGTTCTCGTTCTGCTTCGGTTAAGCCAATCGGTGTTTGGATGCCGTGGTGAGCGTTCATACCGAGAATGACATCAAACGTATTGTGCTGCTTGAGTGAAACCGGAGCAGGCAGTGTTCGGCTAAGTGAAGTAATGAGATTATCTGTTCGACTAATTCTATTAGACGGAAAGTGGAATAGGCTCGAGACTTCGGTGGCAGATAGTATCAGTGCGTGTGATTTGAATATGCTCGGTAATCGTTTATCGGCGAGGTGTTTGCGGTAGAAGTTGAGTATCGGAAGTCGAGTTTTAGTTTCAAGCGACTGATAGGGTGGCGAGCCATAGCCATCAAGCGCAGAGCGAAGCGTAGTCAACTGTTTTTTGGAGGAATCGCCACTTGCCATAACTCGTAAATTTACTTGGAATAAGGGCTGGGTAACCTTTTGGTGCATCGTCTCCATAAGTTCGAGTTCAAAGGCACTCAGGGTTCTGGCGGGACGTTGCCTTTTTTGCACTTGTTGCTGAAAGTTCGCATCCTTACTCGACTTACTGGCATAGTATGAGCTGGTCGATCCGTTATATACCTCGCCGATTGTATCTGTCGCGCTGAGCATCGCACCACTCAGCAAGTTACTCGCGCTACTAAGGAATGAAAGCCTACTCTTTGATACATGGTGAAGCATATCTTCATTTTGCATGATTTTACTTGAGTATCTAGCGGCATCTTTTAACTTCACCGGGAGTAGCACAATTTGCATAGTCAACTGCTCATTCTCAGATAACTTGGTCATAGCTGCAGTGATGTAGGACAGGGGATCATGCTGCTCAAAACCTTTCGTGGAGGCGAGTGGCAAGATATAGTGATGTGCTTGTTTAAATTCATATACGTGGCGTGCAGTTGGAGGAGTATACTCAACTTCTTTCACTTTTGCCTCTGGGATGTATGCAGCGATAGATTTATGGATTGTGTCTTCAATACTTCGTTCAACTTGTATAAGATAGCGAACGCCATCTCGTTTCGTCGAAACTATTTCTAGGCTCAAAGTGGGAAGCCGGCCAAGCAGTTTATCTTTGAATGTACACGCTGATCTCAGGCCATGGATAACACTGAAAAGCTGCATTGTTGATTCAGGAGTTTTTGCGAGCTGCGCTGGTGGGGTTAGCTCGAGCCACAGCACAGTTCGACGCTTGAGATATCGACGGTTAAGAAATAGTCGGATACAGAAGAACAACAGATAGGTGCCAGCGATTACAAGCAAGACTATGGCAAGGTAACCACCATATTGCATCAGGGTAGAGAGATTGGCTGGGGATCCCATATATCATCTCCTATCTTGCCGTGAATGAAGTTATAGAGTGAGGCAGATTCTTTGCTGAAAGTCCGCTTGCTAACCATGTTTAAGCCATCAAAGTTCATCTCAGATATTGTCCACGCACCAGAAACGGTATCGACAGCCATGACATAGGCAACGTGGCCATACTCACCACTGTCGGTTTGAAAAATAGCACCAACAGCCGGCGTCTGATTAACCACGTACCCATCACGAATGGCACGGTCGTCCCAAGTGTTGGCGTTACCCCATGATGTTGGGATTGGGTACCCCGCCCAAAGACGCATTGCAAATGACCAGTAGGTACAATTCCCCCAGGCGTAGGTATTTCCTTCAATTGGTCCACCAGTATAAAACCCCTGTTGTTCAGCTGCGAGGAGGTTCGGCACATTTGACAAGAATGTTACGACACTACCACCCATACTAAAGACTGCGGCGAATGGAAGGGCTACGATAACTGCCATTGTCGCGAGTACTAGGGTGGCTTGTTTCTTGATGTTTCCACCAGTAGCTACATTGAGTGCTAGTATACCTACACTCACTTTGCTAACCCCTTATACCCGCTGGTGTTAGATTGAGAAATTGACAAATAGTAATGTTTTCGTGTATAATAGGGTTTATGAACGAAACTATACCTACACAGAACGAACGCTCAGTATTTAAAGATTCTGTTATTCGTGTTGGAAAAATTGTCGGCGGATTTGTTGTCGGTGCGGCGTCCGGGTATGCTCTTTCAAAAGGTGTTGAGCAAATCATACCAATAGAGGGTACATTTACTGCGCCATACGAAGGCATAGTCACTGGTACGTTTGCAGTACTAGGTGCTGGACTTACTGCTGAAATAGTCGAATAAGTTATCACGAATACAACTCCGCTGGATCTGTCGTTATAAGAGGGTGCTCTTGATCACTGGCAACAACTTTAACTGCCACGTGATTTTGATCCGCAATAATAAGTGCGTCACCGCGTTCGCAAGTTAGCAGGAACTGTTGCTCAAACTCAGATAAGTTGAATTCTGAGACTACTGTTTTAATAGTCGTGGTGTCTTGACGCATTAGTATTCGTAGAGCAGATTGCGAGGCTATGGCACGGCCATAGTCACTCTTTAAGAAGTCGTCAGCTTGTTGAGAGATAAACGAAACACCCAGATAGTACTTACGAGCTCTACGCACCAGGCCTGCAATGAAGCGGGCGCTTTGTTCATGCTGGAGTAATAGCCAGCCTTCATCTATGACGAGCATTCGTTTTTCAGGTTTGGCTTTGACTTGATTTTGGATGAAATTAGAAATAATCAGCATCATGATGGGCCGAAGATTGGCCGGCATGTCTTTAATATCGAATATAACTAACCTGTTATGTAGTTTTATATTAGTATGCGCGTTAAATATCTCAGCACTTGATCCGGTAATGAATTTCTCTAGTCTTTCGCAGAGTTGTAGCTGGCC
>DAIUJM010000015.1:15037-16607 GCA_036848695.1 Candidatus Saccharimonadota bacterium | reverse complement strand
TATAATAGATAGATTATGTCGGAATATATTTCTGTTCGTGGAGCCAGGGAACACAATCTTAAAAACATTGATGTTGAAATACCGCGCGAAAAGTTGGTAGTTATTACCGGCCTTTCGGGTTCGGGTAAATCCTCTTTGGCATTCGACACTATATATGCGGAGGGCCAGCGTCGCTACGTTGAATCGCTTAGTAGTTACGCAAGGCAGTTCCTTGGTTTAATGGAAAAGCCAGATGTTGATCAGATTGACGGGCTTTCACCGGCTATTTCAATCGATCAAAAATCAACTTCACGTAATCCACGCTCAACGGTTGCTACCGTCACCGAAATTTATGATTATCTTCGCTTACTGTTTGCTCGAATCGGCATTCCGCACTGTCCAATTGACGGTAATGAGGTACGCCGCTTAACTCCACAAGCTATTGTTGACGAGGTACTTGCTATGCCAAAAGGCGCGCGAATGATGATTCTTGCCCCAATTGTGAATGCCAAAAAGGGTCAATTTGAACACATTCCTGGCGAATATCAGCGAAGTGGTTTTGCACGGGCAAGAGTTGACGGTGTTGTTTATAGCCTTGATGAATGGCCAGAACTAGATAAAAAATACAAACACACCATAGAAATTGTTGTTGATCGCCTGACGAATGACGAAGCAAATCAAGGTCGGCTGACTCAGTCTATTGAACAAGCGCTTGAGATTGGCCATGAATCGATTATCATTCATAATGCCGATACTAACGAAGACCAATCACTTTCTCAGCGTTATGCCTGCCCAGATCATCCCGAGCTGTCTTTACCCGAACTCGAACCAAGAGTCTTTAGCTTTAACGCCCCACAAGGCGCCTGTCCAACCTGTACTGGTCTTGGCTCTCGCCTAGAAGTTGACCCGGAGCTTGTTATTCCAAATGGCAACTTAACTATTGCTGAAGGCGCAATTCGCCCATTTAATCGTGTCAACTCCGACGCCTGGTATATGAAGAAGATGCAGGCAGTTGCTCAGAGATACGGCTTTAGTTTGCAGGTACCAACTGGCGAGCTAAATGAAGATCAGCTTGAAAAGATTTTATACGGTACAAAAGATGAAAAATACACCATTGCACTTGGTACGGGTCGTGACTTCGACACAACTTACGAAGGAGTGATCCCAAATTTAGAAAGACGACATAAAGAAACCGATAGTGATTTTATGCGCCGTGATATTGAACGATTCATGCGTGAGCTACCGTGCTATACCTGTAAAGGGGCTCGTCTCAGACCCGAGGTGCTTGGTGTAACGGTGCACAACCTTTCGATTAAAGATATTACCGATCTTTCGGTGAGTGATGCGCTTGAAATTTTCACCAATACAAAATTTAGCGAAAAAGAACTCTTCATTGTGGCTCAGGTTGTAAAAGAAATCACCTCGCGTCTTAGTTTTTTGAATAATGTCGGACTAAATTATCTCAACCTGAGTCGGAGCGCAGTAACCCTGTCGGGTGGTGAAGCTCAGCGTATTCGGCTGGCTACCCAAATTGGCTCGGGCCTTCAGGGCGTACTCTACGTGCTTGACGAACCTTCTATTGGTCTTCATC
>DAIUJM010000015.1:6901-15027 GCA_036848695.1 Candidatus Saccharimonadota bacterium | reverse complement strand
GTCTTATTACTACCTTAAAGCACCTTCGTGATCTTGGTAATTCAGTGATTGTAGTAGAGCACGACGAAGACACTATTCGCGCAGCTGATTGGTTAATAGATATTGGCCCTGGTGCAGGTATTCATGGTGGCTCTATTGTCGCTTCTGGTCAGCCGGAAGAAGTAGCGAACAACGCCCAGAGTATAACGGGAAGATATCTTTCTGGTCTTGATGCAATTGACGTACCTAAAAAACGACGCAAGGGAAGTGGCAAAGAACTGGTTGTAAAAGGCGCAGCAGAAAACAATCTTAAAAACGTTATTGTAGCCATTCCACTCGGACAATTAGTTGTGGTGAGCGGTGTTTCTGGTTCTGGTAAATCAAGTTTGATCAACGATATTTTAGCGAAAGAACTTCAAGCACGACTCCACCGTGCACACTTGGTGCCAGGCAAGCACGAAGAAATTATTGGCATTGAGCATCTTGATAAAGCCATTATTATTGATCAATCCCCAATTGGCCGAACTCCGCGCTCTAACCCGGCTACTTATACCGGCGTTTTCACACCAATCCGCGAACTTTTTGCTAGTACACCAGAGTCAAATATTCGTGGCTACAAGGCTGGTCGGTTTAGCTTTAATGTTAAGGGTGGTCGCTGTGAAAACTGTCAGGGTGATGGCATTATAAAAATAGAAATGCACTTTTTGCCGGATGTTTACGTTACTTGTGAGGTTTGTCAGGGTAAAAGATATAACCGCGAAGCACTTGAAATTACTTACAAGGGCAAAAATATTTCTGATGTACTTGATATGACTATTGAACAAGCGGTCGACTTTTTTGAAAATCAACCAGCTATTGCTCGCAAAATGCAGACCCTAAATGATGTTGGTCTTGGCTACGTTAAGCTCGGGCAGCCCGCCACAACACTTTCGGGTGGTGAAGCGCAGCGTATTAAACTCGCAAGCGAACTGTCGCGTCGACCAACCGGAAAAACACTCTACATTTTAGATGAACCAACCACTGGGCTTCATTCGGCAGATGTTAAAAAGTTACTTGAAGTATTAAATGCTCTAGTAGATACCGGAAATTCAATGATTATAATCGAACACAACCTCGACGTTATTAAATGTGCTGATCACGTTATAGACATGGGTCCAGAAGGCGGTGAAAACGGTGGCCAAATAGTTGCTACTGGCACACCAGAGCAGATTGCAAAAAACACACAGTCGTACACTGGAAAATGTTTGACAGATATGTTATAATATTAGTATTACCTCCGAGTGTTATTCATGAGTTGTACTAAAGAAGAGTTGGATCAATTAAATCACGCAGTGGCCGTAGCAAAATATGCGCGGTACATTCTAGCTGATTTACGGTGCAAAGACCCTGATTTAATTGGTTGGTATGCTGATCGGGAACAGTATTTTACAGAAGCACTAAAACGTACGAGTCTTTTTGACCCTGAAAATAACACTACTCGTTTAAAAAATTTACCAGTACTACAAAGACTTTACGTAGATACACCAAGTGAGCGTGAGCAGGAACTCAAGCATGCGCGTAATGGACTACAAACAAACTTACGAATCGACCATACTTCAAAAGATGAAGCCTTTCAGTTATTTTGCGAAGCTATGCGTTACCAACTTCAATATCCGCCCGACGGGTTGATTGCCGAAGAAAATCTATATGTTTCGTGTTTACTAAAAGTGCGTGATCCAATCACAAAAAAACAGTACCCGCCGCTCGAAGCCTAGCGTTCTGATCTTTTAATGATCTGTTTAATCCGTGCCATTGTTACGGCAGGTAGTTTTTTGACCCTTTCGCGGTTTTCGACTTCTTTTAAGAAGTGGTAGAAGGCAGGAAGAAGGCTAATAAATATGACCAGCAAAATTGCGGGTTCAAGCATGCCTTCGGGTATAAAGCCTCCAAGAAAGTACCCAAGATATGTGAGCCCTAATGTCCAGAGCGCAGCGCCAATAAGGTTGTAGGCAAGAAAAGTACGGTAATTCATACTACCAAGCCCGGCTACAATTGGCGCAAAAGTACGAACTATTGGTGTGAATCGAGCAATGATGATTGTTTTTTTACCGTGTTCTTCAAAAAATGCTTCTGCTTGGGCGATGTACTTCTTTTTAAAAATTTTGCCATCTGGTCGTTCGAGCAATTTTAGTCCCATCTTGTTGCCAAAAGCGTAGCCAACACTATCGCCAACAACTGCGGCAATAAAACAGGTAAGTGCTAGAATATGCACATTCACAAAACCTTGGCTAGCTAGAAAGCCGGCTGTAAACAACAGGCTGTCACCCGGCAGGAAGAATCCGATCATCAGGCCACTTTCGGCAAAAATCACGGTTGCGACAACTAGTATACCTGCGTGTGCAATTTTTTCTGCTGAGATGCCAATCATTCCCACTATTGTACACCATTAGAGGGTCATCTAAAGATCTGTTATACTATAACTACTGAAAAATTACAGGGAGTTTATACGATGAGTCAGGATGTCCAATTAAAAGCTGAAAAACGCGAAGGTTTAGGCAAAAAAGCCGTTACCGCACTTCGTGCAACCGGAAAAGTTCCGGCAGTGATACAAGAACACGGTAAAGAGTCTCTACATATCATGGTAGATGGCAGAGAAATATTAAAAGCGTTTGCTGGAGCAGGCAAGAGTCAAGCGATTGATCTTACTGTAGAAGGTAGTAAAGTACTCGCATTAATTAAAGAAATCGAATTTGTAAACCTCAAACCAGAGGTGGAACACGTTGTTTTCCAAGCATTGAACGCAAAAGAGGTGGTTGATGCAGAAGTTCCAGTACATATTGTTGGAGAGATTCCTGCAGAAACGAATCGTTTAGTACTGTTACATACACTCGAAACTATTGAGGTGCGTGCACTTCCAAAAGATCTCCCAGAAGCTCTAGAAGTTTCCGGTGCTTCGTTGGTTGAAGTAGATGACAAGGTAGTTATTGGCGACATTAAACTACCAGAAGGTGTTGAACTTGTTGAACTTCTTTCTAACGCTGATGACGAAGAAAAGCGTGAAGAGTTCTTGAACCAGCCAATTGCTATTGTGAAAGAACCAAGTATGGTTGAATCTGATGAAGGTGTTGAGCTTGAAGAAGGCGCTTCTGAAGCCGACGCTGTTGAGGCAGATAAAGGCGGTGATACAGATCAAGGTGGCACAACTGAATCTGAAAACCCAGGTGGCAAAAAAGCCAAAGAAGACCACGGCGAGTAGGGCTACCTAATCTAAAGAAAGAGCTGCATTCACGCAGCTCTTTTTATTCATCAAAGAAATCGACACTTTTCATACCATTCTATGTCTTGTCATCCTGACCTGCCCGTTCTGTCGACCAGACAGGCGGGTCCAGGATCCAGCCACACTGGTCCCGTCATTCCCAACTTGATTGGGGATCCAGTAAAAAAGCATCATGTAACTTTACACCTTATTACTTTTGCTGACAAAAGTAATACAAAATCACACCCATGACATAAAAGTCTCGATGCACCCCTGGAGTCATTTGTCCGCGCCAAGACGATGACAAGCATCCTTCACTATTTCTAAATTGTTTGTTCAGGCAAGTCCTGGCTTGACTCGGACAAATGACACCTCCGTTGCTCGGGATTTTATGAATGGGCTGGAATGGATATTCGTATACTACGAATCACTTTACTCTTCTAGGAATCCACCAGATTGGTGAGCCCAGAGTTTTGCGTAAGTACCTTTCATGGCGAGCAGTTCGGTATGTGACCCTTCTTCGATTATCTGACCCTTGTCTAGTACGATAATTCGGTCCATTTTCTGAATTGTGGAGAGCCGGTGAGCAATTACTATTGATGTTCTATTTTTCATGAGCTTGTTGAGCGCGTCTTGAATCAGTTTTTCGCTTTCAGAATCGAGTGCCGAAGTGGCCTCATCTAGTACAAGAATGGGTGCATCTTTTAGTATTGCCCGAGCAATTGCCACTCGTTGTCGTTGACCGCCCGAAAGCTTCACGCCACGTTCGCCAACCAGAGTATCGTACCCACTGGGCAGGCCTTTAATGAATTCGTGTGCATGCGCGAGTTTGGCGGCACGAGTAACTTCTTCATCTGTAGCATCCAGTTTTCCGTAACGAATATTTTCAGCCAGCGTCCGGTGAAACAGCATTGGCTCCTGCGGAACATACGAAATAGCCTTTCTCAAACTTTCTTGAGTAACCTTTGATATATCCTGTCCATCAATTGTAATAGTACCACCTTGGATGTCCATAAAACGAAGCAAGAGTTTTGTAATGGTCGTTTTGCCCCCACCACTTACCCCTACAAGACCTAACTTTTCACCACTCTTCACGGTGAAACTCAGGTTACTAAATAAATGGGATTGATCTTTGTCATCTCCATAGTAAAACGTTGTATCTTGGAAACTCACAACCGCTTTATGTATTGTTAAATCTCTCGCATTTTTTGAATCCGTTACCAATAATGGCGTGGAAACGGCCTGAACATGCTCCGCGGCATCGCTTACCTGCCGTTCTAACTGTTGATATAATGGCCCCAATTCCCAAAGTGATCTCGTGATTCTTCCAAAATAATTGAATGTTATAAAGATTGCAGCAGAACTTACACCCATACTTTGACCAAAGTGAATTGCAAGCACTAGTCCGAATGCGTTTGTGAAAACATACATGGGGGATACAAACATATCATGTCGTTCATTCCATATCTTCCATGATTTAAGTTGTAAATCAGAGTATTTTATTATGTCTTGCTTATAATTGCGATACTCGTCTTTTTCTCGGCCAAACATTTTAACTGCAAAGATATTAGAAATAATATCAGAAAGAGTACCGGCTGCTTTATTGCCGGCTGCATTACGCCTTATTACATACTGCATACGCTGTTTTAAAAAGAAGATACTTCCATACAAAGTGATTGCAAAACAAACAATAAGGGCTAAGGAAATCCATGGCGAGAACTGCCACAATACAATGAAACTAAAAATGAAAGTAATTACAATGTTTCCAATACTTTTACCAAGTTTGTCGGCAAAATCTTCAAAATTACGCGCATAGTCGAGAGCTCGCTTTGTCAAGGATCCTGCAAAGTTGTTATTAAAAAAAGAAATATCACGTTGGAGCAATTGTTCTAACGCTTCAAGGTATAGTTTTTTTAAACTACGGTATTGACCTTTTTCGTTAAACCACTCAGACACCCGCCAAAGCATTTCCCCGCTGAACCAAACGCAAGAGAATAAGGTAACGTATCTAATCATGCTTGCTTGATCTAGCGAGCCATAGGTTTCGTAATGGGACAATATCTTGCTGACTATGAGAGTAGGGGCAAATAGCGCAAGTACACTACCAACACCCGGTAAAATTATGGCTGGCAGGTACCACTTTTTTTGTCTCCAAATTTCTCTAAGATAGCGACGAAGAGTAGCTTGTAATGCTTCTCTTGAAACATTCCTAGTTATGGGTTGCATCTTAAACCTTTCGTTTGACATTATAAATTTGTTTTAGTTTTACGCTATAGGTTCGGCCGTCCGAACGTTTGCGAGAATAGCGGATTCTTACAGAATCATATTTTTACTAATTATATAATATACAACTATTAAAATAAATTGCAAAAATCGTAATTACTCGCGGTAGCCTTCGGCCTGTTTCGTAAATAAGTCGTGATAGAGTCTATTTTGTTTCATCAGTACTTGATGGGAGCCCTGTTCAATAATTTTACCTTGATCTAATACAATAATTCGGTTGGCACGTCTGACGGTACTGAAACGATGGCTGACTATAAGGGTAGTTTTGTTTTGGTAATGATCAAATATGCTGTTGAAAATGTTATATTCGGCTCGTGAATCTATGGCTGAGGTTGGTTCATCTAGAATGAGCACGTTTGCCTTGCGGTAAAATGCACGGGCGAGTGCAACGCGCTGCCACTGACCTCCGCTTGGTTCCACACCCTTCGTAAAACTACTGTCGAGTACGGTGCTCCACCCATATTTGTAGTTTTTGACTAATGAATCAACGCCCCCAAATTCTGCAGCTTGATCAAGCAGCTTCTTGTTTGGTTTGCTGGTTGAACGGCCAATTTCAATATTCTCATCTATTGGTAACGGGTATGTATTAAATGATTGAAAAAGCGTAGCAATTTGATCGTACCAGGTCTCAGTAGCAATCTCGTTTAAATCAATATCGTTAATTAATATCTGACCACTTGTTGGACGGTAAAAACGCAGCAATAACTTAATGAGAGTACTTTTACCAGCACCGTTTTCACCTACTAATGCCACATGTTCACCAGATTCAATAATGAGATTCAGATTTTTAAAAACTGGCTGGGATTGATTGGGGTACGTAAAGCTGACATTTCTAAATTCAATTTTTGGTGTCGTGCCACTAGAAAGACGTATGCCTTCCTGGGTATTTTGGGTTTTTGGAGTGGTATCAATCAGATTGAAAAAGCTATCAGCCAAATGTAGCGGCTCCTGCATACGAGCAAGTGTACCGAAAATAGTATTGAGCGAACCGGTAATTCGCACGAGTGCTCCCGTTAAGAACAGGTACCGATCAAAACTGATGGTTTTTGCCAAGAACTGTTTTAATACCACGATTCCGGCAATCATTGGGCCTACGTTTTCAAGCAACATAGCTCCAAACAATGTGGGGGCCGCGGCTTTGTATCGTTTACTCTGTTCTGTATAAAATGACTTGTTCATACGATCAATTTTATTCAGTATGTACTTGGCGGCTTGCAAGCTGCGCAGTTCCATTTGACCTTTTACATTACGAATTATTTGTTCTAAGCCCCAAAAAACATGACGTTCATCACCTTTTTGATCCCACACAAACCATTGTAGTTTGGCAATTTTTGCATCACTGAGTAGAGTTGGTATTAGAAACAGGGCTATAACTGGAATAATCCACCAACTAATTTGTGAGACGACTAGTGTAATTGCCAAAAATCTGATAATTGCGTAAATCAGTTCAAGGTTACTGTCAGAAAGATTAGAAATCTGCCATGTGTAAGAGCTCGATACTTTATTGATTTGGTTACGAGTATTGTCATCATAAAACTGAGGTAAATCAATTTCGTTGAGTGTTTGTAAAAATGTTCTTGAAGACCATCTAACAAAGTCGTAATAGAGTATACGCTTTGAATACTGCATGCATAAAAAACCGAACCCAATACTTAGACCTGTCAATATTATTGCCCAGAACCAAAACCAGATTCCTTCAACAACTCCTGTTGTTGCGTATCGGGCAAGTAGTCCACTTAATTTTGCACCAGCGTAAATTCCCGCAATCGAACCGCCAGTTTCTATCACCGCTCCAGTTAAATAGAGCATGAATGCCAATTTATTCAGGTTCCACGCAAGCTTAATAAGGCGTACGCTTATATATAATTTCCGTTTCATTGTAATGGTATTATTTTCCATAATGTCTCCGTGCACTAACGGTGTGCTTTTTTAGTTATTTCAGACTGTATAGAGGTTAACTAGCGGGCCAAAAGGACAGCGCTTGTACCGTTTTTGATGATTGGAATAATCATGAGTCTGGCTGTCCTTTCCGTTATTTTTAATAGAATAGGTTACATTATACCACTTATGTCAAGTAAATGACAAAAGTTTTAAACTCTGCTAGTCTATAACAGATGAAGAAAGAACTGCAGCAAGAGCCTAAGGTAATTTTGTATTACAAGTTTGTTCCGGTGAGCGATCCAAATATAACTATGCGGTGGCAACGGGAACTGTGTGAACGGCTGAATTTGAAAGGTCGTATAATTATCTCACCTCACGGTATTAATGGCACGCTTGGCGGTGGTATTGAAAACTTGCGCGAGTACAAACGAGAAATGAACCGTTCGGTTTTGCTTAAGGGCATAATGTACAAATGGTCAGATGGTAACGGCGAAGAGTTTCCTAAGCTTTCGGTGAAGGTTAGAGATGAACTGGTCGCCTTCAAGGCCTCAGATGAACTAGTGGTTACAGAAATGGGAGTTGAAAATGGTGGTGTACACCTAAAGCCCGAACAGATTCATAAACTCATTCAAGAACGTGGCGACGAAGTAATATTCTTTGATGGCCGCAACGCTTACGAAGCACAAGTAGGTAAGTTCAAAAACGCAATTATCCCTGCAGTTGAAACCACCCCAGATTTTTTGAAAGA
>DAIUJM010000015.1:0-6801 GCA_036848695.1 Candidatus Saccharimonadota bacterium | reverse complement strand
AAAAAAAGTAATGATATTCCTTGACAAGTGTTACAAGCATAAGTACAATCTGTTGTTAAGGACGCAAAAAATCAAAACAATTTAAAAAAGCGCTCCGTTAATAATTTGGAACTGCGAGATTGGCCAATAGGTCAGTCTTTTTGTAATTTCAAAACCAAAACAACAAAACCAATACACAAATGGATTTAATTTCTACCACCACTTCAGGCCAAAACACTGGCAAGTCACGAGATGTCGGCGCTCATAGAAGAGTGTACCTAGACACCTATGCTCGCCGCCGTGCTGGACTTTCTGACAAACCTGCCGAGCAAGAGCAGGATCTTTCTGTAGAGGCGACTCAAGTTGCCGAGCCAGTATCTGCAATGCCTATGTATAATCCAGCGGTTTCTTTGAAGAACGTTCAAGAGCAGGCGGTAGCCAAGCCTCTTGTTACTCACACGGTTTCACAAATAGTTCCTAAGCAGCAAGCCGCCGTGCCTGTGCAACAACCTGTACCCCAGCAGATGGTTCAACAGGCTCCTGTTACCGCCAGCCCTCAGCCAATGCAGACCTACGCTCCTGCGCCACAACAACAGCAGAATTATATGCAACCCGCACCAGTGGCTCAGCAGCAAACAGCGGTACAATTCCAAGCAACAGCTCCTGTTGTTGAAAACGTTTTGTCTACAAGGCAACCCCAAGAAGATCGTTCTGGTGCAGATGAGCGTATTGCCGTGAACCTGCGTGCACTCTATGCTGATGAAGATTCCCTTACTGCTGCTTTAATGAACAACCAATCAAGTGCTTCACTTTCGCATATGCGCACAATTGTAGCCAGTGCCTTCGCCTGCGGTATTATTGCCGTAAGTTTGTTTAGTTTTTTTGGCCAGGCCGGATCTCAGCCAGTTATAGCTCAGCCTGTTGGCTCACCTGTTATTGAAGTGGAAGCTCCACCGGTTCGGCAAGTACCACAGGCTACACCTGCCGCTCAAGTAAACTCGCGAGTTGCCGTTAACCCGAACCATCCGGTACGTATTGTGATGGGTGGTATAGGTGTGAACGCACCGGTTGAAGGCGTAGGAACCACTCCAGCTGGTTTGATGGAAGTTCCACAGTCATACGGTGTAGTCGGTTGGTACAACAAGGGTGCTATGCCGGGCGACAAAGGGCCAGCAGTTCTTGCCGGTCACTTCACTGGTGGTTACGGCGGTGTGTTCGATAAGCTCACAGACGTGAAAGACGGTGATCTGATTACTATGACAAACGGCAAAGGTGAAAACTTCACTTACAAAGTCACAAAGAAGGTTGAATATGAAAAAGACAAAGTCCCAATGGCGGAATTATTCAAACCTTCTAACGAATCTCGTTTAGAAATCATCACTTGTTCCGGAAAGTGGCAGGCTCAAAACTACGACAAGCGCCTAGTCGTCACCGCCGAAATTGTCCGGTAGTATCTGTTAAACTGTATTAGTGAATAAAGCACTTGAAGCCAAGTTGAAAACGTTGCCACGGGATGCCGGGGTTTATTTTCATAAGTCAAAAACAGGTGAGGTGCTTTATGTTGGCAAAGCAGCGGTTTTGAAGAATCGGGTCAGGCAGTATTTTCAGTCATCACGGCCGTTTGATCCAAAAACTGAGGCTTTGGTTGCAGAAATTTATGATACTGATTGGATCACTGTTGAATCTGAGCTAGATGCACTCTTTTTAGAAAGTGAAATGATTAAGAGGTATAAACCGCGCTATAATATTTTACTTCGTGACGATAAAAGTCAGACGTTCATCCGTATAAATATGAAGGAAGAAGTGCCATACGTTAGCACAACACGTCAGCCACTAGACGACGGTGCGCAGTATTTTGGCCCGTATTACAACGGATTTATGATCAAAAAAGCTCTGCGCCTGCTTCGAAAAGTGTTCCCATACTACACAAAGCCATTTTCTGGAAAATCGGAACTGGACTTTCATCTAGGACTGACACCTGGAATTGAATCTGGTAAATCCTCGCCCAAAGAGTATAAAAATGATATCAAAAAACTCATGACGTACCTTAAAGGCAACCGCCAGCAGTTGGTTGTAGAGCTCGAGAAAGAAATGCAGCAGTTTGCCAAAGCATCGGAGTTTGAAAAAGCTGCTCACGCCCGTGATCAGCTGAATAACTTGCGGGCCCTACAGCAGCAGATTATTTTTTCAGATAAAGAATTTATGGATCTTTCAAAAGATCAAGCGTTGACTGGCCTAAAAAAACTGCTCGGGTTGCCTGCAGCACCGCGGAGGATTGAAGGTTATGACATCAGCCATATGCAGGGCACCAACAACGTGGCAAGTATGGTAGTGGCAACGAATGGCCTCGCCGACAAGGCCCAGTACAGAAAGTTTAAAATGCGGGTGCCGGGTAATGACGACTTCGTTCATATGCGCGAAACAATGACACGGCGTTTTTCAGGTCGGCACAACTGGCCTTTGCCAGATTTGATTTTGATAGATGGTGGTAAGGGTCAGCTTTCCTCGGCAATTACCGCACTTGAAGCGCTTGACGTGCACATTCCAATTATTGGTCTAGCAAAACGTGAAGAAGAAATTATAGTACATAAAACACGCTCAAATGTGACATTCGAACCGTCATTCCTGCGAAGGCAGGAATCTCTAGTTAAGATAGACCCCCAACTTACTTCGAGCGGGGAACAACAAGCAACCGATAGCATGTCGATAGTCACTCGCACGAACGAAGCAAACCAACCGCACATTTCCGCAGATACCGAAGATTTTCTGGCCATACACCTTACAAAAGATCATCATATTACAAAGTTACTACAACGAATCCGAGATGAATCACATCGTTTTGCTGTGAGTTACCACACACACCTTAAACGGACGGGGCAGACAAGAAGTGTACTAGATGACATTCCGGGTGTTGGTCCGACAACCCGAAAAAAACTACTCAAAACATTTGGTTCGGTAGATGTTATAAAGTCAGCCCAGGTTTCAGAAATTGCACAGGTTACCGGGCTGATTAAAGCAAAAACAATCAAATCACACCTAAAATAGAGTAAAATATTTAGATCATGTTGCCACCTACATTCTTTAGTAATAATCGCCGTGCACTACAGAAACGTCTTCCGGACGATTCTTTGGTGGTAATGTGCGCCAACGGGTTGGTGCAGCGGAGCGGGGACACAACGTTCCCATTTCGACAAGAAAGTAACTTTTATTACCTGACGGGTCTGGCTGAGATCTCTGAGGTAGTTTTAGTTATGGAAGGAAGTGAAGAGTTTCTTATTTTGCCAAAACGAAGTGAGGCAGAGAATATTTTTGGCGGAGTGATAGATTGCGATGAAGTCGCAAAAATATCTGGCATCACAACCATATTGGGCTACAAAGAAGGCTGGAATCGGTATAAAAAATTGCAAAAGAGTCGCAATAAGTTGTACACACTTGGTGTTCCACCGGCAAAAGTTACCCACACAGATGCGTTTTATACTAATCCTGCACGAAGATTTCTTGTTCAAAAACTTAAAAGAATAGACTCCTCGGTTTCAATACAAGATATTCGCACCGATCTCACTGTGCTTCGGCAGATAAAACAGCCTGAAGAAATTACTGCCATTAAGAAGGCTATTACAATTACTAATACTGGTTTTAGTAGAGCGCGTAAGGCTATGGTGCCAGGTATGAGTGAACAGTCTTTGCGTGCTGAGTTTGACTATGAATTTAGTAAACAGGGTGCCCCGCATGCTTACGAACCGATTGTTGCTTACGATGAGCATGCGGTTGTCCTGCATAAGATTGGTTCGCTAAACACCCGACTACAAGACGGTGCTTGGGCGTTAGTTGATGCGGGTGCCGAGTATGCTGGTTACAGTGCTGACATAACCAGAATGTTACCGCTGGGTAAAGTACCACCTCGGCAACGTGAGGTTTGTGATGCCGTAGAGAGGGTTTTGCAAGCTTGTATTAATGAACTGCGACCCGGCCTTAAGTTTGTTGACTATGCGCGCTGGGCTCAGGAACAAGTTGGCCAAGAATTAGTCCAGCTGGGGCTTAGCAAAACTGCTAGTGATAAAAAGGCGATACGCCATTATTTTCCGCACCTGGTATCTCATAGCCTGGGCCTCGATACTCACGATGTCTTCAATTATCACGACGTGGTACTGAAAGAAAACATGGTTATAACGGTTGAGCCGGGAATTTATATTCCAGAAGAAGGAATTGGCGTTCGTATAGAAGACGACATTTTGATTACCAAAACTGGGGCAATTAACCTTTCTAAGGATATCCCTTATTAAAGCACTACTCTTTATGAATATGGGTGGTATGGTAAAATAAACACAAGATGAAACAACAATTTTTGCAGTTCCTCGTGCGCTGGGGGCTTAATATAGCAGGTCTATTTGTAGCTGCTCAGATGATAAGCGGTATAAGTTATCAGAACCGTTTAGAGGTGCTTGCTCTAGCGGCGTTAACGCTTTCTATAGCCAATGCACTAGTGAAGCCGTTTGTAGTAATATTGGCGCTTCCAGCTTTGTTATTTACACTCGGAATCTTCAGTGTAATTATTAATGGTCTGATGGTTTATCTGGCGCACCTTGTATATTCACCCTTCGAAGTTGAGTCATTCACCGCTGCCGTACTTGCCGGTTTAGTCATTGGCTTGCTAAACTATATAGTAACGCGAGTATTCGATATATTCGTTCAGGAGTAATAAATGAGTAATATTTTTCAAATTATAACCGTTGCCAGTGCCATCTTGATGACTATCTTGATTTTGCTACAAACACGCGGAGCAAGTCTCGGGGCTGGGTTTGGTGGATCAGGTGAGCTGTTTACCGCTCGTCGTGGCGTAGACAAATCTATGTATCAGGTCACAATTGTGCTTGCAGTTTTATTTGTTGCTTCTCTAGTGCTTGGTATTATTCGCGGATAATCAGGTGGCTTCGCCGCACATGAATTAATGCAAATGATGGATTTTTCTAAACATCGAAAGAAAACAGCAAATATTGTCGAAAAATTGGGCAGTAAGGCTGTTGATTTACAAGGAACTTCCACAAAGCACTTTAGTCGGTATCTTACTCGAAGAGCTGGACGAATTGGTGGAATCAAGCGCTTTGCCTTCGGATGGTTGCTTCTAGTTGTACTACTTACGGTTGGTACGCTTGGTTCATTACGACAAGTGCGCGTTGCATCGCAAGCACCAAAGGCAGTAGCAGGGGGCGTGTATACAGAAGGCCTTATTGGTACGGTTAATAACCTGAACCCAATGTTTAGTAGCGGAATGGTAGACGACAGTGTTGGACGGTTGGTGTTCAACGGTCTAATGCGCTACGACGAAGAAGGTAATTTGGTACCAGATCTAGCCACGCAGCTACAAGTCGATGAATCAAAAAAGATTTACACACTAACTTTACGAGATGATGTTTTGTGGCACGACGATCAGCCTTTTGATGCTGAAGATGTAACTTTCACCTTTGCAACAATTCAAAACCCCGCTACGCGCTCAACTGCGTTTGCGAGTTGGCAGGGAATTAAAGTTTCAGCTGTTGATGCTCGTACTGTTCGCTTTGAACTACCTGCTCCGTTTGCACCGTTCCCAGGCGCATTGACTACTTCAATTCTACCGAGTCATTTATTGAAGGATATTCCAGCAGAAAAAATTCGCACAGCAACATTTAACAATGGCCCGGTCGGGACGGGTCCATTTGTTTTTAAAGCACTCAGGAAAGATCAAGCAAAACAGCAACAAGTAGAGTTTGCTCGGAACTCGCGGTATTTTCGTGGAGAACCTCAATTAGACCGCTTTATTATGCGCCTGTATGAAGATGACGAAGCGTTAGCAAGTGCGCTGGAGGCGAGAGAAATAACCGCTGCCGTTGACCTTAAGCCTGATACAGCGGCTACTTTGGCTGCCGACAAGAGCATTCGCTTAGTAGACATACCTCTTAATAGTGGGGTGTTTGCCTTTATGAAGAACACTTCACCACTACTTGCCGATGATAATGTGCGTAGCGCTTTGGCCCAGGCCATTGACCGCGAAAAGGCTGTATTGGAACTGTTTGATGCTCGGTATACTCCACTTAAATCGCCACTATTGCCCTCTCAAATTGGTTACGATCCACAATACAACCAAGTAACAAATCTTACCGAGGCACAACGTTTGCTCGACGCTGCTGGCTGGGTCAAGCAAGCGAACGGCATGCGTGCAAAAGACGGTGCACCATTACAACTAAATCTCATTACAGTTAATAGTGCACAGTACAGCGCCCTAGCTGGCGAACTGCAAAGGCAGTGGGCAGCAATTGGCGTAGATGTAAAGTCACAGTTGCTTACACTCGAGCAACTGCAGCAAAATGGTTTAGCAGCTCATTCCTATGACATTTTGCTCTACGGTATTTCAATTGGCTACGACCCAGATGTTTACGCCTATTGGCATTCTTCGCAGGCCCGTTCGAGTGGCTTGAATTTTTCAGAGTGGAAGTCGACCCGAGCAGACGTGAGTCTAGAGGTTGCTCGAACACGACTAGAAAAAATTCTGCGAGAAGCTCGCTACAAAACCTTCTTAGACGAATGGAAGAAGTCTTCACCAGCCGTTGCACTCTATCAGCCTAGAGTAACTTACGTACATCACCAAAACGCCCAAGGAATCATCCCCGTTGCAGCCAACAACGCCTCTGCCCGCTTAACCAACGTTGAAGACTGGACAGTCGGCATAGCACCTACCCAGCAAACCCCATAATTTGCTATAATCTACCTGTTCGACATGCTCCATACCAAATTGAAATGCAAAGCTGTGCGACCATTTCAATTTGAGAGGAGGAACATAGCATTAGA
>DAIUJM010000014.1:16026-17999 GCA_036848695.1 Candidatus Saccharimonadota bacterium | reverse complement strand
TCGGTGCCGCCGGCGGTAAAAATGATTTCTTGGTCTTTAGCGCCTAGAACATCGGCAACACGTGCACGTGCATCTTCTAGGTCGCGTCGCACATTACGAGCAGACTGGTACACGGCAGATGGGTTATAGAACTGATCAGCAAGGTACGGCTTCATTGCCGTAAGGGCTCGGTCGTCTAATGGTGTAGCCGCTGCAAAATCGAGATATATTGGGGTGCTCATCTGTTATAAGTATAGCAATTATTATGCAAGTTGAGGGCTGAGTCCGTACACTTCTGAAGCTACGCGGTCGTGATAGGTTCGCATAGCGGTAAGTAGACGGGTTAACTCTTCGCCCGTTACGTAGCCACAGTGCACACCGTCTACGGTTTTCAATACGCCACGTGGTTGAAATTCGTAACGAACCTGCATCTGTTGTTCTTTTTTGGTATTAGGATCGTACCATTCTTCAAACCAGACCCACGTATGTCGGTCTAAACAGAAGAATTCACGATGGTGCCCTGCCGGAACAGAACCAAATACCGTTGCGCCAACTTGCGCTTCTTTACGGATCAACTCTCGTTCTTTAAGAGCCATTTTTTGCGGAGTAGTTTTAATCGGCTTACCAGTTTCAGGTAATACAGCCGGGGTCCCCATAATCAGGCGGAGTAACTTACGCAGCATTGCGCATAGCCTTCTGTCGCATAAGTCCAACATTATCACCAACGCCAATACCGAAACTTACCACATTTGCCATCGGGTCCTGGGGTTCGCTAAAGGTGTTTAGGGTTTCGTATGTTGGTGGGTTCTCTAAGACTTTTTGCTCCTGCTGACGATTGGAAATATTATTTAGATACGCAAAATTTGCGGCCACTTCAGTGTCGCTTGTACGCTCTGCAAATAGTTCTGCTACATTTGTTTCACTCACTGGTAAAACACTCCCTTATATTTAGAGATTGAAGAGTTTTTGCGCGTTTGCCGTTGTTACTTTTGCAATCGTACTGGGCTCTTCACCTCGTAACTCCGCCAGAAAGTTTGTGATATATATCACATTTTCAGGCGTGTTGATTGTACCACGCTTGGGGTGCGGTGTCAAGAAAGGAGCGTCTGTTTCTATAACAATATTTTCCAGCGGAATTGATTTGAACATGTCGCGCTGCCAAGAGTGTGAAATGAACGAGGCAATGCCATTAATTCCAATACTTAGTCCGTACTTAATTGCCCTTTCCAAGTGCACTGGTCTATCTGTAAAACTATGGAGCACACCCGAAATGCCTGAATAACTTTCAAAAACTCGCCAAAAGTCATCAAAGGCCTCGCGCACGTGAAAACTTAGGGGCAGGCCGTATTTACGTGCAATCGCTATTTGACCCCTTAGCAGTGCTTCTTGGCGCTCAAGTAGTTCGTTTTTGTCATTGTAATAAAAATCAAAACCACATTCCCCCACCGCTACAACTTTTTCATCCTTAGCCAGGGCGTCAAGTTCTTCTAGTTGCGAAGTTATCTGCTCTAATGTTAGATTAGAGGCTTCGTGCGGATGAATCCCGACTGTCGCCACGCATTGGTCAGGATTCGCCTGAGCAAAGGCAATCGCCCGCTTACTATCTTCCAAACTCGTTGCTACACAGACTATTTGCTGTACCCCACTGTTCACAGCGGTTTTTAGTGCTTGCTGAGCCGCAGCTTCATTAAAAAATTCCAGATCATGAATGTGGCAATGCGTATCTATAAAATTCACTTTAGTCCCTGCTATACGGCCAGTTTAACACCTGTTTCTTGTGCAATCTGCTCTATCCAGCGTTCTAGCCGTTTCTGACCTGCGATCAAAGCGACCGTCTCTTCTTCGGTGATACTTTTATTCTTGAACGCCTTGTCGATATCTGAGTTCAGGTTATTGAGCTCACGCTTCATCATCCCAAGGTCAATTCTAATTTCATCAAGTTCATCACGTATCCCGCTCAACTGTTTGTGCGTTGTTTCGGCCATCTGAGCAAT
>DAIUJM010000014.1:12153-15926 GCA_036848695.1 Candidatus Saccharimonadota bacterium | reverse complement strand
ATCTTTTTTAGTAATTGCACTCATGTATTCAGTATAGACCGTTTAGCCGGGCGTAACAATCGCCAACAAATAGGTATATGCGCTACAATACATAGTAATAACTGGAAGGTTTTATGTGGGTGTAGGGGTTCAAATTTTAACAACTGTCAGTCTGCTTCTTTCACAAAGCACTTCAGTTATTAATTATGCCGGTTCCATACCGCCCAAGCCAGATCAGTCAGCAATAATATGCCACGACACATCGTGGGAACAGGCTAACCTTGCCCCGCTAGGTAGCCATGAGATACACAAGAAACTATTGCCATTCCTGCAAAGATTGATTGCTGACGGCAAAGAAAAAGGCTTCTCGATAACTATAACCTCGGGGTACCGAACCTGTAGCGAACAGGGAAGCTTGCGGGCAATGGCCTGTGGAATTGGTAATTATAATTTATACCAAAAACCGATTAACCTCTGCTTTCCACCAACTGAGCCAGCTGGGAGAAGTCTTCACAACGAAGGTTTAGCTGTTGATCTAGCCTGTGCCGGTTACGGCGTTTTTGAGTACTCGCCCTGCTACAGATGGCTCAAGACAGCATCACCAGCCTATCACCTTGCTGAGCATGCACTGGAGCCCTGGCACTGGTCTACAACGGGTAAATAGATATTAGATAACAGCAAATAGCAAACAGACTGGGTGTCTGCATTTTATTCAACACCTAAACCATGCTATCTATTCTTCAATACGTGGGAAGAGTACGCCGGAATAATTGTGAACGTAGCCATCGTGGAAGATCTTTTCAATTGTCTCGGCAGTCGACGGCAAAAACGGCTGTAGCAGTTCAGCAATTTGCATAATATCGCCAACGCATGCTGCAAGCACATCGCGCAGATGCGTTTCATCAAGCTCTTTGGCAAGTTGCCAAGGTTTTTGCTGTTCAAGATAAACGTTCAACCCCTTTACAAGCTCCCACACCCACTCGAGTGCGCGGTCAAACTGTTGGTTGGCCACCGCCTCGTGATATGGCGCTGTATCATGACCAGGATTCGGAAATTCACCTATCACACCCTGTTGATAACGATTAATCATACTCGCAACTCGCTGAACAGCATTACCAAGCTGACCCGCTAGCTCACCATGATAGACCGCATCAAATCGTTCCCAGCTGAAATCACCGTCAGCATGGCTTGGAATGTGACGCAAGAAGTAATAGCGGAAGGCGTCGGTACCGTATTTTTTAACTATCTCTTCAACATCAACTATATTTCCAACAGTCTTGCTCATCTTTTTTCCATTAACAGTTAGATGACCATGTACGAACAGTCGTTTGAGTAGAGGTAATTTTGCACTAAGTAGCATTGCGGGGTAGATTGCTGCATGGAAACGCAAATTGTCTTTGCCGACTATTTGAATGTTTGTTGGCCAGTATTTTTTAAAATCATCACCGTCTGGGAAATCAAGAAGTGTAATGTAGTTCATAAGCGCCTCAAACCACACATACATGACTTGATCTTTATCACCCGGGACCGGAATACCCCACGGTAACTTCTTTTTCGGGCGGGAGATACTGATATCTGTAAGCCCACCTTTAATAACATTGAGGATTTCGGTTTTACGATTTTCCGGTACTATTTCGAACTCACCAGATTCGATTAATTGTTCGAGTTGATTTGTATAGGCACTCAGTTTGAAGAAGTAATTTTCTTCTTTTATTTTTTCGTAAGCTTTGTCGTGATCTGGGCAAACACCCTTGTTTGCCTTAACTTCGGTGTCGGTTTTAAATTCTTCACAACCCACACAGTACCAGCCTTCATAAGCAGATTTGTAGATATCGTCACCCATCAACTTCCATAGTTTTTGAGCAATTGAAATATGTTGTTTGCTATTCGTACGCATAAAGTGCGTGTATCGAGAATTTATTAGCTCATGACTTTGTTGAATCACCGGCACAACCGATTCAATAAAATCTTCAGGCTTTTTGCCTAGCTCTTCAGCTTTTTCGTATATTTTAGAACCGTGCTCATCAGAGCCAGCACTGTAAATTACATCTTCACCCTGCTGTTTGTGATAGCGTGCAATGGTATCGGCATACAGCCAGTCTATAGCGTTGCCGATGTGAGGCGTACCACTGGCATAAGGTATGGAAGTTGTGACATAAAATGGTTTGTTCATAATAAGATTTCCTGTTTAATTTAGCGTCTTCAATAGAGAATAAAATACATGCCCTAGGGCATCATACGACGCATTACTAAACATTGATAGTTCATGAATATACTATACCACATCTGTTACTTCATCATACAGACCACAGCAAATCGCGGCGGCGCCTCGTGACCACGTATGGTTGTCTCGGTGTAATGCGACCAATAATTACTATTCGTGCCAGTATCCACGGACGATATTGTAATATTTTCTGACGGCACACCCATAGCAATAAAGCGTGAGTGATTATAACCCTGCATATCAAGTGCAAAACCATTCGCTAGCTTAGTGCAGTAAGGCTGCCAATCTAGATTATTATTTGCAAAGTCTGCGTACTGAAGTATGTGACTTTGTTTCTGCAACGAAGGTGCCATCCAAATTATCAAATCTCTGGGATCAGTATTGTAGGTCTTCATAAGGTGGCCCACAAGCTTTTCGGCCAAGTTTGCTACTGTACTGTGACGGCCTAGATGGGCCAACGCCAAAACTTTTTTGATAGGGTCGTAGACGACTGTAGCTACACAATCAGCAATCGGCAAAAACAGAGCAACCTCTTTTTGGTTTGTAATTAAACAATCTGTTGGTCCACCCTCAAGATTATACATGCCTCGTGCACGGTGCTCCGTTCCCACGTCCTCAATAGCATCGTAAGTAAGCTCTTCACCGTACCTCACCCTGAGTAATACTGTTCGTTCGATGTCAATACCACATGCAGCCAAAAATCGTCGTCGATTTTCTACTACATCATCTTTAGGTTCACTCCAGCCAAGTTGCACCTGCCCATCTGCTACAGCCGAAACCCCTGTTTTAACATTTTTTGGAAAACATTTTGGTTGATCAGCTTTAATCATAATACGTTTTAGTATATCTATATTCAGCTATTTTTGTCAGATTTATCAATGTAATCCTGACAGAAGCGTTCGAAGATGGCATTTGTCCAGCCAAAACCAGTTTGCAAAGGATACAAGCCTTCTGCTGGCGTTTTTTCGGGAGCAACCACGTTATACTTTTCTAAAAAAACGCCATTTTCTTGAAACCAGCTCAAGTTTGTCTTCAGCCATTTTTGAGCAATACGCCTAGCTTCTTTTCTATAGCCATATCGACTTAATCCATAAACTACAAAAAAATGAAGAGGCGCCCAGCCGTTAGGGTAAGCCCACTGGGTTGCTAGCTTTCCCGGCATCACTAATTGCATGGTTGGGTCTTCGGTAGTGGTAAGACCACCTTTTGCTTCAAATCGTGAAAGATTCTTAACCATTTTTTTTGCCTGAGATTTATTCGCCAGCCCAGCCCACAGAGTTGTGTACGATGCCAAAGAGGCAACAGCGCCTTGTGACTGTTTTTTATAATTGAAGTCGAAAAAATTACCACGCCGTTCGTTCCACAGTAGGCTATTGATTGCTTTTTTCCTTTTTGCAGCAGCCTTACGCCAATAAACCACACCTTCTTGATCTTGCAAAATCTCAGACGCCTTCATAAAGTCAGACTCGTAGACGTAAAGAAATGTGTTCAGATCTACCGGGAGATAGTCTAAACATTTTCGTCCAAAACGTGTTGTCATGTCCCAGCCACTTTCTGCCTCGGCAAGATC
>DAIUJM010000014.1:0-12053 GCA_036848695.1 Candidatus Saccharimonadota bacterium | reverse complement strand
ATTTTCGTCCAAAACGTGTTGTCATGTCCCAGCCACTTTCTGCCTCGGCAAGATCGTGGTGCACATTCACGTCGTAGTAACGACTGAGCCCCTGATATACCTGGTGGTGATGCGGCTTTTTTTCACACATCCATACTGCGTAGTATTCTTTTTTTGCGTAACTCATGGCTTGCTCAAGCCAGCGACGGTCTAGCTGATAAGCATTATAAACATCGAAGATAAAGCTTGTAAGTAGCGGTGGCTGGGAATGAGAGATAAGGTAAGTTTTATTTGCATTTGGCACCATACCGTACCGTTTAATCAAAAAGAATAGGTTGTCTAGAATACCCATAACCAGTTGCTTGTTTTTCGGGTCATCAAGCATTCCTTGAACCATAAAGTACGAATCCCAGTAATACATTTCATCAAAAGTGAAAGCTGATGATTCATTGTAGGCTGGCACTAAATAGGGGTTCGGCAGACCAATTAAAGTATCTACATCATCACGCTGCACACGCTTAAGGTGTGGCCAAAACTGACTAATATACTTCCGTGCTTCCTTAACATCAGAAGCACCGAGTACCTGTGGAGTCTGCCAGAAAGTACGGAAAAATAGATTTTTTGTTTTGTTGATCATATACTCCCACGCTAAAGCACAAGTGAGATGAAGTCAAATTTCAAAGTGGCGCCTAGTTTGTGGTAAGTGCAGTTGATGGTATTACTGATTCAGCGATACCAGGGCCACTCCAGAGTAATTTAACATTTGCCCCGCCAAGATGTTCATAATATCTAAGTGAAATCGCGTACTGTTTACCCTGCTCTAGCTTGAGAGTTGTTTCATTACGCTTTGTGCTGTGATCGTACCAATCATTAATACGAAGATCGTTATTGACCCAAAACTGTACGCCGTCATCACTAGTGGTAACAAGCTTGTATGTTCCAGTTGTTGGTACGGTCAATTTACCAACCCACACACCCCTAAAATTATCTGCCGGCACAACTGAAGCAGGACTTCCCGTCCCCCAGTCAAAGTTTACAGTCAAATCGTTTCTCAAGAGATAATTCTTAACAACGGCTCCTCGCGAAGAATACCTTGCAGAAAGACCACTTTTAATTATGGGTCTAAATACGGTTGCCGGAACAATCGCCTGTGCCATGGTTGGAGTTTTCCAAAATAACTGTATTTGAGCATTTCCTACGGTGTCGAAGAAATCTAGGTCAAAATCGTATGCCTTACCAGCTTCAAGTCGTACAGTACCTGTTTTTTCAGTCAGAGGAGTGATCTTCTGTGCATCAATCAATGGTTGACCTGCTACCCATAGCTGCGCCCCTTCGTCGGCCTTAAGTACAAATGTATAATCATCTGTCTTGGTGGGCACAATTTGACCAGTGTATCGAACACTAAAGTTTTCTCCAATTCCACTTACAGGACCATTGGTTCCCCAGGAAAAATTAATGTTTTGATCAACTCTACTTACGAAATTTCCGGTAAAGCCAGTCCGAGTGTAGTATGTTGCAGAAAGTCCAGTCGGGGTTGGAGCAAGTGGAGTCGCTAAAACTGATGCCGTATAGTCACTGGCAGGATTAACTCCTGTATCGTCAATCGACCGAATTTGAAAATCGTAGCTTACACCGGCAGTAAGCCCACTTAGAGCTTGTGTTGTGCTCGAGACGCGACCAGGATATATCCAGGTTGATCCATCGCTCTTCGTGCTACTGTCTGACCTAATATATCTAGCTGAATAACTAGTTACTCTGCTGTCCGTAGATGAGTCCCAGCTTAGACTTACACCTTGCGTGTTGGGGGTAGCTTTAAAATTAGAGGGAGCGGGTAGCTTAACGACAACCGGAGCCGGAGCTGGGGTTGGAGCTGGTTGTACGGGAGACGTATCTGGGGTATATACACGAACATAGTCAATTTCGTAGCTACTCGGGAACTGAGCCTTGTAAACTCCACTCGCTTCACCATTACATGGTTGCTGCTTACCGTAGCTGCCTGGATTCAAACAATATTTAAGGTAACGACTCCAACCCAGTGGATCATCGGGGTGACCGTTCCACGTGCCACCAACTGCCACATTAAGCGCAATATCAAACATGCGATTTTTGTCGTAATTATTAAGCCAACCGAATGCAGTTGGGGTGTATCTGAGCGTTTCTACACCATCAATGTAGTAAATGAGCTGAGCCTTGGTATCATTTTCAAACGGTACAATATCTACTCTGTAGGTGTGCCAATCGCCAACACCAGCACGAGCTGTCTCAAATGAACTCGACTTCTTTGCAATATTACGGCCAACTTCTTGAGGTAAGTGCAGAGTTTGGGTAATCTTGCCAGGAACTTGAGCGTGAAAATATTCCATAACATCAATTTCAGCAACACTAGAACCACCAACGTGCCGAAGCCAAAATGCAGGCCACAACCCTTGAGCATGTGGTACTTTGGCACGAATTTCGTAGCGTGCGAATGCAGGGTAATAAACCTTAGCAGGAGCATCCCGGCTACCAATAAAGCCAGAGCTAAACTGATCTTGAGTAGCGCCAGGACATGTTATAGGCTCTTTTTTAGATGTGATCTTGAGGGTCCCATTACTGCTTGTAACATTAGAGGGGGTTAGACACGCTTCTTCTTTATTACCATCCCCGTAGGTATTGTGGTAAGCACCCCATCTGGAAGTATCTAAAGAAGATGTGTTGAATTCATCGGACCAATACAGCTTCCAATTTGGTGGCGTAACTGAAGTTGCTGCAAAGCTTTGCCAGACAAGATACCCTCCAACAAGTGCCACAACCAAAATAACCGGCAAAGCTCGGCGCCAATTAAAATCTTTCGGGAATCGAATGCCACCACTACCACCCACAAATCTTCCATTTTTATCACGTTTTATGTTTTTGTAGCGAGCGACGAGATTTTGTAGCTCTATTTTCATACATACGCTTTCTGGGCTTTTAGTATTTTATCCTCTTGGTATAGCATAAGCATATTGCAATAGCAACAAAAAATCCCCGAATTACTTCAGGGATTATATATTGTGTAAACTTTTTACTTTGCTACAAAAGTCAGTGCGTAGCCAGTGTTTCCGGCACGTCCTGCGCGTCCTACACGGTGAGTGTAGTCTTCGTAGGTTTGCGGGATAGCGTAGTTAATTACGTGAGTTATGTCTGAAACGTCGATACCACGAGCCGCAACATCGGTTGCTACAAGAATATCAATTTCGCTTTTTTTGAAGCGGTTCAGAGCTCGTTGACGCTGCCCCTGGCTCTTACCGCCATGGATTGCGTCTGTAGCGAAACCACGACTTGAAAGTTCGTTATGTAGTTTCTCAACACTACGTTGAGTTTCGTCAAAAACAATAACTTTTTTAACATCGTCATGAATTAAAGCTTCGTGTAATTTTTCTAGTTTGTCATTGCGGTCAGTGTAGTGAATCACGTTCTGGTGCACGTTGCTACTTGTGTCGCTTGTCTTAACAGAAACTGTTACAGGATCTTTCGAAAATGTTGTGATGAGTTGCTCAACGCGCCTATCCATTGTCGCTGAGAAGAAGAATGATTGGCGATCTTCTTTAAGGTTATCAAGAATAAAGCGCATGTCTGGCAAGAAGCCCATGTCTAGCATTCGATCTACTTCATCAAGTACAACCTGGTCAAAAGTTGCAAGGTGTAGCGTACCGCGTTCTAGATGATCTTTAATACGTCCAGGTGTCCCAATAACAACTCGTGGCTTATTACGAAGATCACGAAGCTGAGGACCCATTGGTGTACCACCAATAAGAAGTACACCTGACATACCACTGTTTTTACCAATTGAGCGCATTTCGTCTTCAATCTGCTGGGCCAACTCACGAGTTGGGGCAATAATTAAAGCCTTGCTATGTGGGTTGTTTATTAATTTATCGAGCACTGGAACTGCAAAAGCTGCGGTTTTACCTGTACCGGTATTAGCAATACCAATAACATCGCGACCTTCAAGCCCAAGCGGGATCGTCTGATCTTGAATTGGCGAAGGGATTTCATAACCCTTCGCTGTTAGGTTATCTTTAATAACCTGGTGTGTTTTAAATTCTGCAAAGGTATGTGTAGGTTCGTAAGCTTCAGCTTCAACGAAGCTTGCTTCACGAACAAATTTAGCAGGGTCGATATATTGACCACGGCCTTTTACCATATTGTGTGATTTAGAACGGTTGTTAGTGTTAGAACGAAAACGGTTGTTTCCGCCAAATGAACGCTGACGCGCACGTGAATTATAAGGCATAAAAATAGAATCCTTTATTTGTTTAGTTAGTAATACCTTGATTGTTACTGCAATGAATCAAGGAATTAAACTGAACAAACCCAGATTCTTTTTAGAACAATATACCAATATTAGCATAACTACAGTTCTAAGTCAAGCTGCGGCAACCCTGATAAACCGCTATAACTAGATTTTATGGTCTGTCATCCTGAATCAAGCTAAGCCGCTTGTGCCACTTCATGCAGCCCATCAACTAGCTCATTGAAGACCTTCTGTTTTGGTTGTTCACCGTCCACGGGTAGGTAAAGCCCTTGTTGTTTGTAGAAGTCTAGAACAGGTACAGTATGTTCGGTAAATTCATCAAGACGCTTCCTCAAACCTTCCGGCGTATCATCTTTTCTGCCACGAGCGGGTGTATTTTTTAAGCGATCAAACGCGGTCGCTTCACTAATTATAACGTCTGGTACGGCCTTAATTGGATGCCCTGCATCTTGGGTTGCACGCACTACTCCAACCTCTTCTCCAAACATACGACCCACTGCACTAAGCAGAAGTGGTCTACCCGAGTATTCATCACTACCTAGAACCGGCATCATCATCCGACGGTAATCATCTGAAGGAATCAGCTTTCCTGCATCCAACATTACCTGTATTTCCGGCGTTAGTGTTCCAGCTGCTTGCGCGGCACGAATAGTATCTCCGCCACCAATTACTGGTGCGTCCAGAACCGGATCTAACACCTTAGCATAGGTATCTTTTCCTGCAAATTGTCTTCCGAAGACGTTCAGACTCCCTGCACCCAACCACTCAGCAACAACTTCTAATTTTCTTTTCTCACCCTTAAAAATTCGAATTTCACTCATGCTCGTATTGTATTGAAAAACCATTCCAATGCAAGCATAAGCACATGGTTAAATTGTCAGCGTCAATGCTATTCAAATTATAGTAAAACCTGAGCGAAAAAAATCTAGTACCCACAATGTCTTACACCAAGGAATTCAGAACTAAATTAGAACGTGCGACATCTTTGATAGATCTACTCTGCTTGGCTGGCTACTACTATGGTACCTTCACTATGTCGAGTCGCTCAAGCAGAAACCATGGGGAGCCCGGTTCTGTTTTCCAGATTTGCTTATTTCTACCCTTATTAGAAATGACTCGCGGCGCAATTTCTGTTATTACTGCGTTCTGTAACCTGGTTGATGCAAGTTTCTTAGATATAGGATCTGAACAAATATAAAATTTCCCGAAAGGAACAACCGCACTGTATGGATTCATAGGATTTGCGAAGTACATAACTTCATCCGCATTATAGTTCTTGAGATTCTTCAGCTCAAATTTATTCCTCTTAAGCGAACGAGTATATTCTCCGGACTTTGATGGTGATTGCTTGTGAGTATACCTTGCACCAATATTCATTGTCATGGTGAGACCTGCCAGACTCGAGTCATTATAGTCCCTTTTTATACCTGTCGTTCCTTTTACAGCCCTAGCCGTGTCACCGCCTTCATAAGCAACTGCGCACACTTTAATCTTTTCACCCCACTCGCTATCCCAAGGAAGCGGATACACATTCGGTGCGTACCGTGAGTCTGTTTCAACATCTATTGCAGTCACATAATTACCAGCAAGAGCAGTTTCTTCAACAACATTTTCATTCTCGTAACTGTACTGACTCCTCACTTCGTAGTCTTCTTTGCCGAAGCTTCCGTTCATTGTACCTAATGTTGCCTGAAGATTCTCTAAGGGTGCCTTCACCCATTTACCGCTTGACCCTACGTTCGGATTATTTTGATGGACCAACATGTCTTTAGCGTAAATTGTTTGAACAATATTATCACCGGTCGCTTTGATGTCTTTATCTTCTATTACCGGTTGAGTTAGTCTTTTTGGTAACTCTGCAGTTTGCTGCATTTCGTTATAAACATCGTAGGCAACCTTACAGGTATAGCCAACCTTGTCTCCCTTTGAACGATACTCGTCATGAATCTGCTTAGCCCTGTCAAACCATTTGAATTTTTCACTAACTTCCGGAGTTGCACCCCAGATCCGATTATAGGCCCAAGCCACCCAACCCTGACCACCTCTTGCGGTCTCACTGACTACGTTAGAGTATGAGCCCCGAAGCTCCTTGTCTATTCCACTTCGTTTACATAGTCCGATGTCGCTAACTCGTTGCTGAACCCTGTTCCCCGGAGCAACCGCCGCAAAACTCTGAAACACCAAGAAGCCACCAACTAGTGTGACTATAGCTATTAGGGGAGTTGCTCGCTTCCAGTTGAACTTCTTGATTGATTTTAAGCCACCACCGCCAGAAGTTGTAGCAAACTTACCTACATCATCACGGTTAGGGCCGGTTTGTTTTTTGAAGGGGTTTTTTAGTTTTGGGGGTGAGAATGATTTTTTTTGTTTGTTTAGGTCGGTTAGGTTGATTTTGTCTTTGTTTTTATTTTTGTCTGACATATATGCCTTTAGTTTTATGCTTATGGTTTGTATACTACCCTCCCCGCGGGCATCTGTCAATAACTAAACTACGCGCTTCTTCTACTAGTTTAGAAATATATTGAACATAGTGCTACTTACGACTTATTCGGCTTTCTTTATAACCCACTGTTCAAAACGTACTGTGTAGAGATTTGGGCTTGTGTCCCATCTATACTGTCTAGTAATCTGAACACCCTTCTTTCCTTTTGAACCCTTTATTTCCCGCGCGATGCTTACCATATCCATCTGAGCAGTTAAGTACGGTGCTTTTGGCGTTTTTCTATTTGCTCGTTTAGTATTGATTGGGCTCGAACACACCTCGTGTTTAGGTTTTTGGCTTCCACTAAGCTTAGTGCTATCTTCGAGTATAACGGTCTTATCACCAACGTTCATAGTACTTATTTTTGCGGAAAGTTTAACCGTCGTTCGGTCCAGTGAATTCTGCTGCCAATTATATAGAACTGCGCACACTATGACTTGCTCAGGCCAGTCGGATGGGACTTGTTTTGTTATTTTTGTATTCTGAGGCCTCGCAATAGTATGTGCTATCTCTGAACCATGAGATAGCGAAGTCATTAAATACGTGTTGCTCAAACTACCTGACTGTACTATGTCTTTTGCATATATCGACATGAGTACGTCGTCACCCTTAGATGCTTGGTCACTTTCTTGAAGTGAAATACTTTCTGGTGCAACTGTTTTTATTTCGTTATACACCGCCCAGGTTATCCCACAAGATTGCCTAGCAAGATCACCACTAAATTCTTGGTGCAGCGCCTCGGCACGTTCTATCCAGAATAATTTTTCAGTATGAGTCGGAAACTGACTGTGTATCTCTTGGTAAGCCCATTCTACCCAAGGACTTCCGTGCATATACCCAGATACATTTGACTTTGCACCAAGCGTATAAAATTTTTCTGGCACCCCATTAGCCTTCCCCCATGCTCGACAGTTTACCCTACCAGGCACACTAGGTCCCGCCGCAAAACTCTGAAACACCAGAAACCCACCAACTAGAGTAACTATGGCGATGAGGGGAGTTGCACGCTTCCAGTTGAACTTCTTGATTGATTTTAAGCCACCACCGCCAGAAGTTGTAGCAAACTTACCTACATCATCACGGTTAGGGCCGGTTTGTTTTTTGAAGGGGTTTTTTAGTTTTGGGGGTGAGAATGATTTTTTTTGTTTGTTTAGGTCGGTTAGGTTGATTTTGTCTTTGTCGTTCATGGGTTTTCCTCTTTTTGTTTTTAGTGCTTATGCTTGGATAATACCCCCCCCGGCTGGCTCTGTCAATACATGCGCCTAACCCGCCAAGCAACCCCACGTTTCATAATTCCAATAGAAATTGAGATTCGCCGCACTACTGTATTCTCGAGAAACTACGAGATGCCGTAATATTGTTGTCGAAAATGACAACCAGGAATGTTTGGAAAAGTGTTTTATAGCACAAATTGCCCTAACAAAAGTATTCTTTGGGTACTTAAGTTAAGTAGTGTCTGGGTTGCTTTTTTAGAAACGTGTGGCCAGAACCGCTTTTTAGGAATTTTTCGCGGCCGCTATTGTGTCACTTTGGCATAATATGTCTATTGATGAACGCTTTACCGGAACCTGTTTTGAGATATTTTTCAAAAGCTCGTGCTACGCCCTCTTCTTTAAATGAAAAATAAGATTCAAGTAACCATGGCTTATATTTACTGGTATGAGGACTCTGTCCGGCGTTATGTGCGGCTAGACGTTTTTTTAAATCTTTCGAAAATCCTATATAAACTTGGTTGTGATTTTTGCTTTTTAGCAGGTAGACGTAAAACATTATTTTAATTGTAATACAAAAGCCCTCCGTCGCACGAGGCTATGGAGGACATACTTCGCCAGAATTTCCTATGGATCCAATCTATAAAATAATGCTTACCTGTTAGGTGGCCTGCCATACGAAGCCTTGGCGAAGTATGGTGGAGATGCCGGGTATTGCACCCGGGTCCGAAAAGTAACTATCTGATCTTCTACGTGTGTAGTTTATTCTGGAATTTTACAAACCTGGAATCTTAAGAAAAAACAAAAATGGTTCCTGGCTTGAAATCAGAAAAGTGTCGAAATCTACGCTGATATACCGTAGTTTCCCAAGCTCGAAAAATATGACACCGGCGAAGCATTATCAAGCGTCGTGCTACCGATGGCTCTAGACTAAACTAGTGCTGGCGCAGTCGCAAATTGGAAGGCTTCTGAACCACCACGAAGGGTAGCTACAAAAGTTTTACCAAAATTACGAACTGCTGATGCAAATGTGTTTGCAGTTAAAATAGTAAATTGTGTTTACAAATCAACACGCGGATCAGATTGTTAAGGTCTCTTCGTCTAAAGCTATGTCATCCCCCAAATGGATCTACATAGGGCTATAACCCTATTTTGTTATTATAGCATAACCGTCAAGCTTTTTCAATATCTCGGTACTCTGCTAAGATGAAGTTATTAATAGCCTAGGGAGAATATGAAAAGACCGCGCATACCATTAAAAGTTGAAACTGTAGATGACTGCAATAAATGTAATCCGTCGGCTTGTTGTATGGGAAGATTAGTCTTACAACTAAGTGACCCCGAGGCAGAATTAATGCGCGCAACCGGCAACAGGCTATTCACTCAGGTAGCTTCTGCACCATTCACAAGAGAAGATGCTCCCTACCCCGTTGGCATGGTGGTGATAAACGGCGTTGCGGAGTTTGATGTCGATCCAAATAATCCAAGCGAGTCCCTGCCAGCGCATCAAGGAAGATATATTATGCCAGACCGATGTTCTAATCTAAGAACTGATCTGCTTGGTCGAACAAGCTGCGCCATCTACGAAGAACGGCCTCAGGCATGTAGTGATTTTCAGCCCGGAAGTCAAAAATGTCACCAGATGCAAGAACGTTTAAAACTTGGAATATAACTCGTACCAGTTATCTAACGTGAGTTCTTGGGCGCGGGCATCGGGTGATATTCCGGCTTTTTTCAGTAGATCGTCTGCCTCTGGCTTTGTGATTTGAAGCCCACCACTCAAACTGGAGCGGAGTTTTTTTCGTTTTTCGGAAAATCCGGCGCGAACAATCTGAAAGAATTTTTGCGTATCAACCTCTGGGAAAAGTGGCGTTGTACGTCGCTTAATCTGAATAATCTGGCTGTCTACTTTTGGCGGTGGCGTAAAAAGCTCTGCTGGCACAAGTTGGCAGAGTTTCACTTCGGCGTAAAACTGTGTAGCGACCGCCAGGATACTCATTTCACCAGGACCAGAGGCGATTCGTTCAGCCACCTCTTTTTGAATTAAAAGCGCCATAACCGCAGGAGGGTTATCACTTTCCAACAGCCGTCGAATTAGATTAGATGTTAGGTAGTACGGAATGTTGGCGCAGACTTTGTAGTCTTTTGGTAATGCTGAAAGATCGAATTTGAGAATGTCTTCATTAATGATTTTCAACTTGTCATCCTGAGCCTGTTGAAGGATCTGCTCTTGGTCGGATACTAGATCTTTCGACTGCGCTTTGCTCCGCTCAAGATGACGGCTTATAAGTTTACGTGGTAGCTCCCTGGCGAGCTCATCATCAAATTCGACTGCGGTTACATGTGCACCGCGGGCTAGCAGTACTTCTGTAAGCGTACCGAGGCCCGGACCAACCTCCAAGACAGTGTCGCCCGATTGAACTTCTGCAGCTTCAGCCATAGCAACGAGAGAACTTGTATCATGAAGCCAGTGTTGTCCAAGGGATTTTTTAGGATTATCCTCACTCACGCAAACAGTTCCAGGTACTTCTTTAGTCGACGCAAAAATTCATCCTCGCCTTTTGTGTTTGGTGGGCTCGTTAGTTGAACGGCGTCCTCTACACTGAACCATTCTTTAGAGCTGTGTTCATTGTCCATTTCCTGAATTTCATCTATGTATTTTGCCGCGAAATAATGAACTGTCTTATTATGAATTAAACCGCGAAATTCGAACTCATCCTGCTTTGCACCCAGGTAAGTGACTATTTCAGCTTCCACTCCAGCCTCCTCAGCTATTTCGCGAATTGCAGTAACCTCTAATGTTTCGCTTTGATGTAGATGTCCTTTAGGCAAATGATACGAAGTAACTTTATCTAGATGTGAACCTTTGTAGCTTCCGGGTTCACGAACCAACAAAAGTACTTCGGTACCGGCTCCAGACGTGCGGTAAACTATACCACCTGCTGCAATTGCATAAGGCCAATCTTTCGAGGCGCGGTATTCACCTGATTCGTATAATTTCATGTTCTTAGTGTAACAGATTGAGAGGTTTGTCATCCTGACCTGCCCGTCCTGTCGGACAGACAGGCGGGACTTGCTGTGCCCCGAGCGGAGTTTTACGGGGTTTCAGGATCTTGTGATTAACTATTTGGATCCTGAATCTAATTCAGGATGACACCATAGAAAAATTAATACCAACCGCGAGTGGCGTGGAATGCTCGCGCGGCGGCCCAACTACCGTAACGTCGCAAAACATAGTCTTCCATCCAAGTGAGCTGGCATACAGCACCAGTTGCATCAAGCGGACAGGGGAGCTTTGAACATGGTAGGGCCTGTGGAATACCGCATGCGCCTGAGCTTCTGTTGACAGCGCCGGGGTTACAGCCGGATTCTTTGCCAATCAGCCACATAGCGTCAGAGTCGGTAATGCCGGCATCAGCAATCCATTCCCCACAATTTCCTGAAACATTAAGCGCCTGTTTTGCGCCAACTACAACCACTTGTTTGGTTGGTTCTTCTGTAATCACTTCTTTGACGGCAGTTCTTTCTGGTGCTCCGCCGTTACGGCTAACAACTTCGTAAGTCACTAGTTTTTTACCTGTTTTACCAGGAGTTTGCACCTTCTTATAGCCTAATGGCTGTTGTGCATCTTTAATCTGTTCTTCTGCAAATTGAGCTACTTCTTCCACGGTCTCAACCGTGCGATTAACGTTGGCAATGCTTACCAACATGCCTTCGGCAATTCGTGTTTCAAGTGGTAGATTTACCTCATCGCCCTGTTCAACCTTAACTCCGCGCTCACTCAGCAAACCCCCCACCGTAGTGGCATTTGTATTCAGTGAACTCGTAGTTCCATATAGTTCAAATTGAATTGTTTTGGCCCGCTTGATCACCATTTGCGTACCAGGGGCGCCAGCAAAAGGATCGTCAGATCTTTGGAAGCTAAATTGATCTTCTGGCTTTGTTTCAAAGCCAGCATCATGGGCAATCTCACGAGGCGAGCGCTCGGCCGTCATAACAGTGTAGTGATTAGCTCCGTGAACCACAGCTATAGGTCGGGCGCGGTACCCGTTAACAGTAAAGTCAGCTCCGTGCTCCTCTTCAGAAAGGGCAGGCTCGGTTTTAT
>DAIUJM010000013.1:15758-18373 GCA_036848695.1 Candidatus Saccharimonadota bacterium | reverse complement strand
CGATTCTTGAGAGTTTTCTGGCCATTGCTACTACTCATGCGAATACGAAAACCGTGATTGCGCTTGGCGTGGCGTTTTTTAGGCTGAAAAGTTCTTTTTGGCATAGTAATAAGTTCCTCGTTTATTAAATCTCAGTTATTTGATGAAATTGATAGTAGTTATTATAGCATATTTTACTTTTCCACACACATTTTTTGTATATCCACATACCTTCATCTGTTATTTGTGAACTGTGGAAAACTTGGTGCGGGACTGTCCGGCGGCTTGTGGAATAAATTTGAGCTTGTGGAAAACTCTATTTTTTGTGTATAGTAGGGTTACTTAGGTATGGAGCGAGGGTAAATGAACGAATCAGTATGGAATTCCGTGCTTGCGGAAATTGAAGTGTCGGTATCGCACGCAAGTTTTGTGACGTGGTTTAGAAACACCGCCCTGCAAGAAGACGGTGACGATAAAGTGACTGTTCTGGTTCCCAATATTTTTGCCAAGCAACAACTTGAAGTTAAGTTTAACGACACTATTAAGACACTTCTGAAGAAGAATGGTATTGAAGCCAGTCAGATTTCTTACACAATTCAGGCTGCATCATCTTCAAAAAAGAAGTCTGAACCAGAAAAGCATACTGATGATGTAAAACCACTCCCTTCCGTACGCTCTGGAAATACAACTCAGCTTAACGAGAAATATAACTTTGAAAACTTTATTGTCGGTTCTGGTAACGAACTCGCCTACGCCGCCTGCCAAGCTATTGCTGTTAACCCAGGTACAAAGTATAACCCGCTATTTATATATGGTGGTGTCGGCCTTGGCAAAACCCACCTAATTCAAGCTGTTGGTAATGGCATAGTGGCTAATCACCCTGATTCAAAAATTGTATATGTCTCTACCGAAACATTTGTAAATGAATTTCTTGATAGCATTCGGTTTAAAAAACAGGGGTTTGCCGATCGATACCGAAGCGCCGATGTACTAATTATTGACGACATTCAATTTATTGCAGGTAAAGAAAAGACTCAGGAAGAGTTCTTCCATACCTTCAATGCCCTTCACCAGGCCAACAAGCAAATAATTCTTACTAGTGACAAGCCACCAAAGGCTATACCAACGCTTGAAGAACGACTTCGAAGCCGTTTTGAATGGGGTATGGCTATAGATATACAGCCACCAGATTTTGAAACCAGACAAGCCATTCTACAAACCAAAGCCAGCAACCAAGGTGTTATTCTGCCTGATGATGTTGTTGAGTTCTTGGCAAAAAATATTCAAACCAATATTCGAGAACTAGAAGGTTCACTCAACCAGCTACTGGCCTACTGTGAACTACGTAATCTTGAACCAGATATTGCCACGGCGCAAGCGCTACTTAAAGGTAAACAACACCGGCCACGTCATTTAACTGCAAAAAGTATTATAGAAAAGACTGCCCAGCATTTTGATATTCCGATGACTGAAATATTAAGTGCTAAACGCGACAAATCTATTGTTGTGCCCCGACAATTTGCTATGTATCTTCTGCGCAGTGAACTTCACCTCAGTTTCCCAAAAATTGCTACTGAGCTTGGTAGAAAAGACCACACCACCGCTATCCATTCTGTTGATAAAGTAGAAAAACTTATAAACGATGATTATGTTACCCGCCAACATCTACAAGAAATTCGGGAGCAACTACATGCGTAAAAAATGTGTACAACTTGTGAATTCAGCTCGGAAAGAATTGGGTACAACTGCCGTTTGTACACATATTTATAAACTTGGCGCGAGCCACATGTGTACAAAATGTGTTCACTCCACAAGCATCCACATTACTTTCCACACGCCTAAGCAGACTTCTTACCTCAGGAAACTAGCCTACTTATACACTGTATCCACAGAGCCTATTACTACTACTATTTCTTTTATGAATAAAAAACCATTAATCTCAAGTTGGAGGAACAGCATATGAAAATTCAAATAACACAGAATAATTTAAATCGAGCTCTTGGCCTTCTTTCAAGAGTTGCTAGTTCTCGAACCCCCCTTCCGATACTGGCTAATATTCTACTAAAAGCTTCTGACAACAAACTTGAACTTGCTGCAACTAATCTTGAAGTAGCTATTACCCATAGTGCAAACGGAAAAATTAATGAAGAAGGTGCTGTAACAGTGCCCGCTAAGTTACTACATGAATTCGTGGCTCAACTTCCAAAAGATAGCACCGTTGATTTAGTGTTTGAAAAGACAAAACTGTTTGTAAATGCCGGATCATACAGTTCTCATATGCAAGGTGCGACTGCCGATGACTTTCCTGCACTACCGAAAATTGCTGGTGGTGTATCAGTTGAAATTAAAGGAGATGACCTAAAGTCAGCGCTTCAGCGAACAATGCTTGCAGCTTCACACGACGAGACTCGTCCAGTACTATGTGGAATTTATTTTCACACTAATGGTGGCAAGCTTTATATCGCATCAACAGATGGCTACAGACTTGCAGAAGTTGCTTTGGCAGATGTAGAAACAGAAGTTAACTGCATTGTTCCCTCACCCGCCCTCCAAGACACGCTACGCATAGTTCAAGAAAGCGAGGAAGCTACCGTAAAATTGCAATTTGATGAAGGTCAATTCGGCGTTGCCTCTGG
>DAIUJM010000013.1:0-15658 GCA_036848695.1 Candidatus Saccharimonadota bacterium | reverse complement strand
GTGCAGGGTTCAGGAGAGGTTGTGTTGAATGTTCGCTACCTCACCGAAGCACTTAACTGTTTTGATACCAAAGACATCACCTTCCGCTTTAGCGGTTCAATTAGTCCCTGCGTTCTAACCTCTAGCTCACAACCTGGTTATCAGCACATTGTAATGCCGCTTAAAAGTTAAGGCCCAGGCTTAAAGTTTAGCTTATACTTTTTAATGTCGAGTCCATCGGACTTCAGTTTTTCGGTTATAATTACTTTCTTTTGTTCAAATTCGGCTGGGTTATACGAGACAGAGCCGGTTATTCTATCTAGCACAAGTGACTTCAGACTAACCGAAAGAAACACTCGATTTCCTATATAGTCCGAATTAATTAGTGGTAATACATCAGTGTTATATGGTAGTAGTTTAAAGAGGTCTAGGTCTTCAGTATCATCCGTCTCCTTCACGACATAAACACCAAAGGTCGATACGTTGTTATTAGTGTTCCCAACTAGGGCTGGGCGGTCATTATAAACAAGTAAGTGTGATTCGTTGATGGCCGGAAGATTACTTCTAAGGCGTGATTGCCTTTCTTCAGGAAAGAGTTCGTAGATACCTTTACTTGAGCTATAGAAGATATTTTTATTAGTAACGGCTATATTATCAACTCGTGGGATTGAAACTAGTAGCTTGGGTTTTTCGGTTGACGTATCAAAAACATGTAAGAATGAATCTTGTCCTAAAATTACCAAACGACCGTTCTTCAGAGTTATATCACCGCCGATTTTACCCGTCTCAAGGGTTTCATCAGATTCTTTGGTAAGTTTGTTGTTTGAGATTCCATAGCGAAATAGCCTCACTTTTGCGTTGCTTCCACCGAACACATCATCTGTATTATTTGGATCGGTAAGTGGATAGGCAATCTTCATAGTGGTATCGTTAAATTCGGCAGTTACCTGTTCGAACCTTATGTCTGCAAACGAACCATCAAGTCGGGATTTAGCACTTACCTTTCCGTTACTTTCATAAATAGTGATGTTTTGAGTTTGCGGATTAAGCACTGCAATTTTATCACCGTCACTTGAAGTGAATATTCGAGGGTTACCCGCATCGCCTACATCAATTTCTTCACCTTCATTTATTATTTTTTGACCAGATTGGGTGGTATATACCAATTTGTACTTCGCAGGTCCACCACTAGTGTCACCTACAACAGCAAGAATACCATCTTTGTATGGAATAGCTGATCCAATTATTTTCTGGTTCGGGTAAATATTTTCTTGTTTAATACCATTGTCGATTGTCTGGCGATACAGTTGATCACTTTGACAGCTGAGTACCGAAGTTGTGTTTTCTGAAAGGTCCCCCACTACACAACCTACCTGTTTTTTTGCTCCACCCACAACCTTACTGGGGGCTTTTTGTTTTTCTAGTTTTAATGATACGGTTGTATTTCTGAGTATCGAAACTTTTTTAAATGCGAGCGATTGTTTCTCGTTTGAAAGGACATTAACAATCGCTTCACCGGGCTTAACATAATTAAGACCGGGCTTTATCTGCTTAACCCCGCCGTTAACTGTATATAAGACAGTTACGTCATCACCTTGAACACCATCTATTTTTACGGTTAGAAATGTTCGTTGGACTAATAGCCATATGATTGTAGGTAGTAATAGTATTAGGAAGATGACGAGTAGCTTCTTCTTAGAAATTATGTCGAATAGTCCCATGGTATCTAGTATAACCTTTCTTATTACTCTGGGAGCGCTGCATATGATGCTGTTAGTACTGGCTGGACTTCAAGGAATGAATATGCATTACAACCCGCACCACTACATGACGGCCTATATGAAAGCGGAGGTGCTGGCATATCAAAATGAAGATGAGGCGAAGAATTACAATGTTGGTTTGCTGAAACAGATCCAAGTACCGTTCCTGCGCTAACCTGCTGACCTTTTGTTACTGTTACTGAACCGTTTGCCATGTGTGTGTAGTAATAAACTTGGCCACCGCTGTCTTTAATTTGTACACTAGATCCGCAAGGACCCGATGAATTCGATGCTTTAATAACTTCGCCCTCTTTTGCCGCAATTACAATTGTACCCGCGGGAACCATAATATCTGCTGCATTGTAGTCGTGGTGACAATTACTCTGAGCTTCGTAGCACCACTTCGCCCCAACTTCGTTACCGCTCGTAATTATACCCTTAGTTGTTTTGAGAGGGAAAGTAAAACCATCTACAGTGGCAATTCCACCAGAGCCTGTCCCACTGCACGTGCTAGATGATGTATCACCGGTAGAAGTTGAGCCACTGTATTTGTTATATACAGAAAGTGCATAGTTTGTTCGATCTTCTAGATGTTGAACATTCGTAAGTGGAGTGGTACTGGTGCTGCCACCAATTATTGCTACCTCGAAGAAACGGCCCCAAAACCATGTTGCTAGTTCAACAGTGTTTTGTTCTCTAAGGCCGTCTAGGTTTCCACGCTCTCCAGCTTCAATCCAAGCATATTCAAGCTGTACTTCAAACAACCCAGGGTCCTTACCAGCACCCTGAGCCCAGGCAACCAAACGAGGCCACCTAACTTTTGTATCCCACTGGAATATCCCACGGTAATTACTCCCATTTGCAGCACTTGGATCAATATTCTCTCCCGATTCACCCATTGCATTACCGGTTACGCCTGCTGCCTGTTCAGGTGTGAGGCCTTGGCTAACTAGATATTCGTACATACGTTTTGGATTTTCACCATCGATCGGTACGATGCCGGTAGAGCCACCTGTTGTGCATGGTCCACAGTTACTTGAAACCGAAAGTGATTCACCACCATCTGTAGACACACTACTCCCGGTAAAACTGGTTGCTATATCTGTAGCTAGGGCTGCATAGTCTGCAGGGTGGACTCCGTCACCACTTAAAATAGCGGAATTGTCTATAGGTGTAATTCCTTGGGTTGAAGAAAGGAGTCCATTGAAGGTTGTTGCGTTTGCAACTAGATCTGACCGCGTTACGTTGAGTTTTAACCAGTAGATATGTGCGCTAGAATTTCCTGATTTTAATGCGGCAACCATTTCATCGATCCCCTTTTGATTAAGCTTGGAATCTGGGTTGGTTCCAAGTACCACAAGAATTGATTGAGCTGTTTTTAGATCTTCTGGTGCTGAGGTTGCCACAGTTATCCCTTCACCAAGTGGTCTGCCGACTCTGGTATCTCCGACGACTTGCCATTCGGCACCAAGTGCAGAGCCAAGAGGGGTGGTTAATCCACTACCTATTGAATCACCGAGAATGAACAACTTCCCACTATCCGCCGGCGCACTGGGGCTGGTAGAACCCGACGGTGTGCAGCTTGCGGTTGGGTCGTAGAATGGATGATTGCGTGTAATCGCCTCAAGATCTGTTTGGCTTATAGCATACAACTGCAGTGGTTGTTGGAAAGCAAATAGTGATATAAGTACCAACGACAGTATCTTTAGTGTTCGTTTCATTGCACCGGCACCTGTATGTGTATATGGTCGCATGAGTCGCTAAATTCTCGAACACCGGCGGGAAGCTGGAGTGGTGCCGAACGACAGTTCGACTGTCCGATACCCGACCCGCTCGGTAGTAATGGAGCGGCCGTACCCAGTAGTTTAATATCTTCCGAAGTTGCACCTGTAGCATGTACGCCATTTACGTAGTTGAAGTCAACGGCGTGTCCTCCACCTTCTCGGTAGTGATAGCTAGATTCGCCGGATTTAGTTTTAACTCCGGTGCAACGACGGTTCAAAGAGCTAATGTTAAGAGTGAAGCTCTTAGAAAGTTCTAAGATCAGGGAGAGTATAGTTGGGTTTACGGGGCATTCACCGCTACCATCGGCAATTCCTTGAATCTGGCTCATGTATCGTGCGTCACCAGTAACCTTACCCGAATCAATAATCTGCTTAGCGATACTTTTAGCTTCACCCGTAGGCAACTGGCCAATAGGCCCTGGTGTGGTGGAAGATGCTGGTGTATCTTTAGTAACGTTTTCAATATCTTTCAAACTTTCTTCCTGGAAGTTGTCTGCTAACAATAGACGGTAACGGAGTGGTCGCCAATTATTTGCATCGTTTCCGGTGAGTTTTTCGGCTGTACACTTGCCTTCAGGTTTAAACATGTTTAGTTCGTCGTCAGATATTAACTTAGACATCGATTCACTGTAGCATTTTCCGAATTCGTCTTCGTATGAGCTTAAGTCAGCTTCCACTATGTCACGATTTTGTTTTGGCCAGAATGAAATATCTTCATTCATTTTTTTCATTTCTGCATCGGAATAGCCAAACATCACCGTCTTGTCGTATTTATCGTTCGTCGCTAGTGCGTATGCAACACCCTTGTTTCCCATAGCTGCCGCTACTGTAGTATTCAAACTGTCGCCATATGAACTAACTGGAGAGAAAACTGATGCAAGCTGAGTCTGGACTCTTTTAGTGGTGCCACCAAGACTTTTTGGAGATCGTGCCGCTAGCAGTGAGACCGGCGAATACTGATTCTCTAGACTAAAGAGTCGATGTGTAAGCGGTTGTTCTTGGCGGAGGGCGTAATCACGATCTGCCTTTGTTTTTCTAAACGCAATTTGCTCAGATTTTGTCATTGGCCGTCCACCCATCTTACGGCTCATTTCGTTACCAAAGGCGGTAATACCTTCAAATTGTTTAGAAACTAGTTCACCGCCGTCATCTAGACCCGCATAATCTATAGTTTTCTGCGTTCTATACATAAACTTCATAAAGTTTTCGGTTGGTGTAGTGAAGAGTGAGATGTCTTTATCAAGCCCTAATTGGTTCAAAAGCTCGTACGCCTCGGCTTCTATAAGCACCGCTTTTACCTTTTCCAGTATCGCATTCTGACCAATATTACCGATTATTAGGTCTACTATATCCCCACCTATACCATCGGGCACACTAAGATGCTTACATATATAGGGGTATGCGCGATCGGCTATTCCACTAATTATGCCATTTGGTGTGATGAAGTCTATAGCATCTGTTGAATAATCTGTTACCGTGTCTACAACACCATCTACCAAGCCAAGGTCGGGTGTTATTAAATCTATTATTGCATCCACGATTCCGTCATTATCAAAAGGTTTTTCAAAAACATCAACTATACCCTGCATAACCATTTTGATTATCTCGGGGTTTTGGTAAGCAAGCTGTCCTTCGTTGAGAACGGGTCGTCTGTTGGTAACATCTATGTTTACAGCCTGAAGATAAGGCCTGGCATCTTCAAAAAACTCTAGCTGCTGGGCCTCGGAAGAAACTGCCTTCGGGTTTACCTTACCAACCATTTCTTGATCATCACCACTAAGTTGCTTCATAGCTGAACGCTGGGCGTTTATTAGCTTTTGTTCAGCTATGGTTTCGTAATTATCTAGATATGATTTGGCTGTGCAGTAAGAAGCTATAACAAATTCTGTAGACCCAACGTTTTTAGCAAAGGCGTTTAGAGATTCTTTTTGTGTGACTTTATCCCAAGCTATATCAGCAGTTTTTATGGCTATGCTTTTTTGAGAACGCGGGAGTTCTTTGCTGAGGAGTTCGTTTGTAACGGGGTCTAGTTCTTTACCTGAATCATCAACATCTTGTAGTTTCAAAGAAGACTGTTTTGTGTCTTTAACCTGATCATACAACGATTTCATGTTGTCGCTATATGATTTAACATCTTTGGCTTCTTTTTCCCAGCGGAAGAGATTAATACCGTTTTGTTTATACAGCTTTTTGGCGGCGGGACTTCTGAAAGGTCTACCTTCATTGGCAAGTAAGTTCGTACCTTTCATTGCAAGCTCAAGGTCTTTTACAAATTGAATAGTTTGAGGGTCGGTACCACTGGCAATGTTGGCAGGAACGGTTAGGTTGTATGTTCCTATGTGAAGTGTTGAACCAGATCCACCCTGACTTGAGCTAGAAAACTCTTCTACGGTCATCTCTTTGCCACCTTTGGAAAAAGAGACCTTCCCGTCTTCACCGAGATTTTTAAGAACCTTAACTGCGTCGAAGAATACTTTATCATCACCACCAAAAAGAGTTGAAGAAAAGATCTGCGCTGCTCTCCTTGCTCCGGAGATTTCGAGCGGAGCAAAAGCCACATCTTTTACAACCTGCCCAATATGTTTTTGCGAAAAGTTTGAAATAAACGAAAATATTAAGAAAGTAGATATTGCTACCAATAACAAAACCCCGATAGCCACCTTTAGTGCTAATTTTCCTACACTCTTTGCCTGCTTCGCGGTTTCTATCGGGTGTTCTGCCATTTCAGCTAATGCTCGTTCGTCACCAGCTAGTGCCCTGGCACCCTGAGCGGCAAGTTTGGCAGTATCAACTTTTTCGCGCTGCGATGCAGTTAGAGGGTCATCTTCTTTTTTGGGCCTCGGGGCAACTCGCTTGCCACTTATTGCTCCGCCGATTTCTTTGGCCGCCTGTTCGGCTTGGTTAAATCGGTTAGCTATCCCTTTTTTTTCATCATCTGCAGGGCTATCGAAACTGGGAGCTTTAAACGCACCCTCTTCATTGTCGCTAGGCATAGAGCGGAAATTATCACCAGTCGGAGATGGCGGGTTTGCTCCACTACTGCCCGGAACATGTGATCCAGATTTTCTAAACGGATTCTGATCCACGAAAATCCCTCATTTTGCTTTTGTTTCGCACAATCATTACCCCATTATTATAACAGTTTAGCTTTTTAGATTCCCTTGATTAGCGGCAATATTTCCAGTTTGTGATCCCTGTGTCATTAACTGATAAGCTTCTTGGGCGCGTTGGGCAACTTCTTGAACCTTTTTGATTTCTTCTGGGCTTGTGCTGATTAGACTTGTTTCGGTAGGACTGGCGATAATTTGAACGTGTACATGGTTTTGACCTGCGAACAACAAGCCCTGACCAACCGGGAACTGGCTGAGCCGCTTCTGTTCCTCGGAAGTTAACTTGAACACAGCTGAAAGTACATCAACCGCACTTGTAGATTGCTTCAAGAGTAGCTGCATAGAAGAGTTGCTCACAATTGCACGGCCCATTTGTGAACTCATCATATCTTCAACATCTTGAGAAATAGTTGTAAGTCCCAGGTAATACTTACGTGCTCGTTTGGCTAGGCTAAACATAAAGTTTGCGGAGTCCTGGTATTTTAGAAGTTGCCAGGCTTCGTCAATAATCAGGTTACGACGACGTTTGTCGGACTTAGTTTTGTTCCATATGTGATTAAGTACAATATACATTCCAACCGGTCGGAGTTCATCTTCTAGATCACGAATATTAAACACCACCATACTGTTGTTGATATTAACGTTACTTTGTTGAGAGAATATTCCAGCAAACGTACCGCTGGTATATTTGCGAAGACGTTGGGCCATGCCTGGGCCGGTTCCCTGCATGTGTAGCAGAGTTTCATAAAGATCTCCAATAGTCGGCGGCGGAGTCTGATGAGTTAGAGGATCGCCGGTTATACCAGCCTTGGCGTAGGTGTCAATTAAAGCCTGGTCAAGATCTGCTTCTTCGTTTGGACTGAGAGCCCCGCCCATCATAAGTCGCATTAGGCCATGTAAAGTAATTAGGTTTGAACGTAGAGCGTTGTCACCATCTTCTTTGTCTATAACTTGTGGAAGATCAAATGGATTAATTCTTGTTGTTGAATTAAGACTCATTCGAATATAGGTTCCGCCAACCGCATCACATAGACGCTCATATTCGTTTTCAGGGTCAATAATTACAATTTCAGTACCCATCATCATGCTTCTAAGGGCCTCTAATTTTACAGCGAATGATTTACCTGCACCAGATTTTGCAAACACCACCATATTGGCGTTTTCAAGTGTGAAGCGGTCGAACAGTACCAGCCCACTGTTGTGCATATTAATTCCGTATAGAATACCGTTTTCCTGGGTCAAATCAGCACTTGTAAACGGGTAGCTTGTTGAAAGTGCACCGGTGTTCATATTGCGCCGAACCATTAATTGGTCGGTCATTTGTGGCAATGTTGAGTTTAGGCCTTGTTCCATTTGCACAGTTGCTGGTTTTGAATAAACCAGTTGTTGACCAAGAATGGTTTCAACTTTGTGCTGAATGATTTCAAGTTCTTCCAAACTTTTTGAATAGATTGTGAAGTACATGCCAAGGCGGAAGAATCGCTCCTCACCAATTTGCAGGCTGTCTCTGAGCTGCTCGGCATCAATAATGGCTGCTTGCTTGCCTGGATCACGAACACGCCCCTTTTCGGCATCAATTTGTAGCCCAGCTTCTAGTTGACTCACTTTCTTGCGGAGGTTTTCAAGAACCACCTGGCTTTCAACAGGGTAAATGAACATAGAAAGGTCGATTTCTTCGTCGAGGTTGATAATTGAAGAAAGCCACCCTGTGAATAGTTGTCGTGGATAGCCGTAAACATAGAAGGCTCGAGCGTATTCGGTGCCAAGACGGAAGTGGCCTGATTCAATCTCTAGGCTACTTGGTGCAATAAAGTCTCTAAAATCCGAAACACCCTTCATAAAGGCTTTTTCGACTTCGTGCTGTTCCCGTGCTCTTTGTTGTTGAGCTAAAGAAACAGGATCATTCTTCTTACCAAAAGCCATCAGAAGATTCCTTTCGATGCAGCCTGAATTGATAGTTGATCAACCACCGATATATCACTATTCAAACCAAGGGCGCTGGAATATGGAATATGGAATGCTTGTCCTCGACCACCATCGGGGATGGAATATGGGAAACTGCAAAGTGTTGGTTTGATCATAAGGTTACTCCAATGTTTGGTTTTGGTGCCTGCCCCGGCCCTTTTGTTGTGATGGGTACATTTAGATTATTCATGTTGTTCAGTGTTTGCCGAGTGGCGGTATCTGGGTTGTAGGCATTGTAGTAAAGTTCTATAAGCTCTTGGGTGTCCAGCGGCATCGACTGCACGCCCATTTGGAGTAGTCCGTTCATAATGCTTTGAACACGGTTTTTCAGTTCTGTTTTGGCTTTTTCAAGAAGCGATTCATCAATAGAAACCTTGCCCTTGTTACCGCCACCCATAAGTCCGCCCAAGAACCCTGCCCCACTCTTCACCGCCTGACCCGCCTGTAGTTGAGAAAAATATGGCACCACAATGTAGAACTGTTTACTCATAATGTTAGTTTGTTGCACTAGATCTTCAATAAAGTACATGTAATCTTCCATAAGCATGCCAAGTAACATGTTGTCGACATCGTGACGCTGCTTGTTGAGGCGATCGAGATATGGGGTCATATCGATCTTGCGTGAACGCATAAATATTTGAATATCGAAGTAAAGTGAATTCAAAAACCCCTGGTAAGCATACTCAACAGCCTCTTGCTCAGAAGGGCTCATAAGATCAAAGTTGATACTCTTGGCCATAACTACTGCCCTGAAACTGCCGTCTCGCATAATAACAATACCGTCTCGGATGGCCGCAATTTGTAGAGAGTTCTGTGTGCTGTTGGGGTTCACGGGTGGCTTTGCGAGTGGTGCGTGTGCCACGTTTTGCATGGGCGCTCCTGGAGCATGAGCAGGCTGTGCCATCTGTGGAGACATTTGTTGATTTGGTGTTTGAGGTTGCATATTCGGTTGCATATAGACTAATTTAGTTTCCCACGTGTTACCTATAGATTATGACACGGATATGCTTATTAGTGAAGGCTTATCTCTACCGAACCATCTTCGGTAACATGTTCTTTTGGTGTGCCATTTGTGGCTTTGTTGGTAACCGACTTGGGCGCAGATGTTTTTTGTGGTGCCCTATTTGCAGGCGCTGCTACCTGCAAATCTGCTTGCTCTGATTGCGCAGAGGTCTCTGTTTCTGATTTATCTACAAGTGGTTGTATGACACGTTGGTGAATGTCATTACGATGCTTCGGTGGCAATACAATGCCTTCTTCTGCTGAGGATGCATCGCTTTTTGCTAGTTCCATAATTTGAATTGCTTGACTTCTCGCAGAGGTATCGACTTGCGCAATTTTATGTTCAAAATCACGCGCTACAAGGCTACTGCTTTCGTCCATAACATCTGCTGGCTGCATATAATTTTGCTGAAAGGCCATTTGACCAGGCGCTTCCGCAGGTTGAACAAGTCTGTTTTCTGATTCGGCGGCGGTAGCAAGCTGGGGGTTTTGCCAGTCAGCATGTCGCTTACTTGCCCAGCCACGCGAATCCATCATTGTTGAAAGACTTTGTAATCTACTGGCGGCTTCTGAACCTGTAAAATCTTTTGTGTAGTGGTGTTCTACAACCGGAGGCGCGGTAATAACTACCTGGTCTTCGTGACCTTCTTGATCCCATTTTCGTTTACGTGGCTTAAAGTAGAAAGTTAATGCCGAAGCTAGAAACACCTCAATTGGTTGATCTTTCCTTTGATACAAACCAAGTACAAAAAACACCAGTGTTGGAGGAAGCCAGATCAATGCAGCAAGAGGGTGAATTTTGGTGAAGAAGAAGAATGTTAAGTAACCAAAGCCTATGCCAAGTACCGTCATAATAAATTGCTTAAGGCTTAGGAAGCCAACCAATTTATCTTCCGCTTCAACATCTTGTGGAACCATGTGTGTAGCCATAACAATTACCAGTATCTAGAATTAAGCATAAACAATCAATAGTGCCTTATGGCGTCGTAGGTGGCGGTGTTCCACCTCCACCGAACGGATTAGGTCCTGGGCCCGGAGGTGTGGCAGGATTTGGTGGCGTACCACCTCCACCTGCTGGCGGTGTTCCACCTCCACCGAACGGATTAGGTCCTGGGCCCGGAGGTGTGGCAGGATTTGGTGGCGTACCACCTCCACCTGCTGGCGGTGGAGGCAGATTAGCAACAGCAGGTGTTAGTGTCCAGTTGTTGTACTTTACTTCTCGTGCTAATCCTGGATCAGTTTGAGATGCTACTATCATGTCAGAATGTGCTTGCCGAGCTGCCACGGGATTAGCTGTGTTGAAGCTGTCCCATTCCTTTTCACTTAGATTGGCACGCTCTTTCAGGCTTAGGCTGTTAAGCTTGCCGACCTGGGCGTCTCGCAACGATTTATCGGTATGCCAGTTGCCGTCTTTGTCTTTCATCCCAACACCTGCTGCCGGGGTTGCTCCCTTGAAGTCGCCGTAGTTGTTACGCAGAACCTCGTCGTATATTTCTGCGCCAGAAGTGTCACCCTGGTCTATTCTGTCTCTTAGATCGTGGGTCAATTCAGCTAATTGTTTAGCGTGTCCTTGTACTGCAAGCGCCTTCATTGCCCCGGCTCGTTGATTTTTGCTCAAACTAGTATCGAGAGCATCATTCTTAAGATCTTCCGGCGATGCACCCTTCTGTATATAGCCTTCGACTTCAGAATCCACCATTGCTTTATTAGCACTGGCCTTGAGCCGCTCCCGTTGGTTTTCTGACATACCATTACGGTAAAGTTTGGAGCCCAGCCCTCTACCGTTCATATATCTATTAACTCGATCGGTAGTGGCTTCTTGTTTCTTACCAGCTAACTTGGCATCCTTGGCACCCTTTTTCCCAGCGTAGTACCCTGAATTTTCTTTGGCGTTTCTTGCACGATCAATAAGACCCTTACTTTTATCATTTAGTTTACCGGTAATTGTACCCAGGGCTCCACCAATCATCTTGAAGGCAGTTGGGAGCAAGAAATATGGCAGAATCAAGGCTATGATGATGAGGAATGAATTTAATACCTCTTCAAAATTACCTTTCCCGCCTGTTTCGCCAATGACATTAGCTATAACGATACCAGAGCCCAAAAGAACCATAGCGTAGGGATATATGAGCAGGGTCTGTATCAGTGTTTTCCACCATTTTTTAAACCATTGCTCACCACCAGGCAAGGCCCATGCCATAAATGCCAAAGGCGCCACCATTACTAGCATAAGTAAAATAATACGTCTCAATAGAAAGACTATAAATCCTATAAGAATTGCGACCAAAACAATCGCAAGGAGCGGGAGTAGTATCGCTCCGCCAGTTGCGAATATAAAGTAGACTATTGAACCGATAGCTATTAATACACCACCCTGAAACGCGACGCCACCTTTGTCGATTGCTGTTCCCGATATGGTCGACGCGGCAGAGGCTAGACTTGTAGATACGCCGTCTGTGAATGGCGCAATTAGAACTGATTGTATTCCTATGCCAACGTAGTTAATGCCTGATATAACCACAGACACTATTACCCAAGAAAGGTTAGCAGCAATTGCTGCAATAACAATTCGAGGCAACATTTTTTTAACGGTGTATGCATTGAATACACCCAAATCTAAAGCAGTAGATATTGCCATAATAAGAAACGCGAGAATCAATATTATATTACTTACGTTTAGTACGTTACGCCAAATAGATTTTAGATTATTGAGTCCTGTGGTTGTTAGACCCGCCATTTTGTAACAGTCTTCGTCGGCAGTTGTACTGGTGGCACAATCTTCTTTGTATGCGCTTTCGACCTCGCTAGTGTTCTTTGTAGGGTCAAAAAGCATCAGCCGGGTTATTAGTATATTGATAAAATCAATAGCATTGGTAAGTAGGCCCGAGACACTACAAACAAACCATTTCAAAGGGTCTTTGGCGAAATCGACTACGCCACCCACTTTTCCGCCAGCCCACTCACCCACCGCCAGTCCCGGGTTAGTTATTTTTGCTCCTGTCCATAAGTGTTGCTTTAGATCATCCCACGTACTAGATTCTTTTGGCGAATTATCATAGCAAGCCATGTTGCCACTTTCTTCCGTAGGTGCTTCTATGGGGGGTTGCTCAGCATCCTGAGCGTAAATCGTTTGCTTTTGTGTTAAGTAGTGGGTTACAAATACAGGAGCAAAAAAATTGAAAAGTAGCAGTAGTGCAAAAAACCCACTTAGGAGTCGTTTTTTAGTAATCATACCTTTGTTCTTAGGATTGTTCATTTTCTAATAGTATCTCAATGCTTTAGCTAAAACTTATGCTTTTATAATACAATAGCTCGGTCTTATTAACCAATACCCCGCCCTATGGTTGCATCTGGTTGCATATTTCACTATTATTTCTACATATAGTTATGTATAAAAAGATAAAATCATTTGCACAAATAACAACAAGCTCACTGATGGCGACCGCCATGCTGACCCTTACCTTCCTCTTGGTTTCGGCAGTATTCACCGATAGTGGGGTGACACACGCAACACGCTGTATTAGACAAGATTTTGATTCCGCTTCTGCGTATCAAGCATGTGTAGAACAAGAAGCCGAAACCCGCGAGGTGGTTACACCGGGTGCGAGTTCAACAAGTTCCGGTTCAAAAACTATAGATCGACTTCTTCAAGGTGCGATCGATCTGATGGCTGCGGTAACGGGAATAGTTATTGTGCTCAGTATTATTATCGGAGCGATTCAATATATGACTGCGCGTGATAATTCGGGACAGGTTGCTGCTGCAAAAAATAGAATATTAATGTCAATCCTTTCTCTTGTATTATTTATTTTCGCTTATACAATTTTGCAATGGTTAGTACCGGGCGGAATATTTTAGGGTGTTGGCGTAGTTGTCTGGGTGCATTATTATGGCTTTAATGAAGAAAAAAATAACTAACCCTATAGTTGCAGTGGCTGTTTTAACGCTCATTAGTATTTTTACGTCCAATAACTTAGCTTTCGGAGCTACAACTAGGTGTGTTCGTGAGGATTTTGAATCCGCCGCCGCTTATTTGGCCTGTACTCAGTTCGAGGCTGCAGAGCAAGAGGTTGAAGAACGCGAAGCTGCTACTACTACAGCTTCTGGTGGCTGTCGGCCGGGAAGCGGTAGTCTGGCATCACAAGTTTTTGTGCCGTGGTATAAATATCTACCGGGCGAAACAGTTGACGGTAAATGTTCGCCAGTTTTTCCTAAGACCAGCAAAACCAACTACGACCTTGGTAAGGGAATCCCACTTATCTTAATGGCAATCATCGAACTACTCTTAAGGATATCTGGATTAATTGCGGTCGGCTTCATAATATTTGGTTCAATTCAGTACATTACAAGTCAGGGATCTCCCGATTCACTAAAGGGTGCTAAGTCAACCATTACAAACGCTATTGTGGGTCTGGTAATAGCCATGGTCGCTACTGGATTCATACAGTTCCTTGGAGGTGTATTTCAATGATAGAATTTCTTACTCAACTCGCTCAAGTTTCTAGCAATACTCTACCAAAAGCAACGGTTACAAGTAGTATGCCTAATGTTCTAAAGACAGTTTTTGGGCTTGCTGGAATCCTCAGCGTCTTATTTGTGGTGATTGGTGGGCTACGATACACGCTTTCAAGTGGAGACCCGAGCCAAATTAAACAAGCTAAAGAAACAATTTTGTATGCGCTTATTGGTCTTGTGTTGGCAATTTCGGCCTTCACAATTGTTAGCTTTGTTTTGGGGAGGATCTGATGAGGCGAGTATTTTCCAGCCCAATCGTTTCTTTATTGGCCGTTTTAGGTATGCTCGCTGGGTTTACGGGAGTCGCACAGGCTGTAGACGTACTGCAACCCGGTTGCCAAGCAGGTGCTGGCACACAGTTTTGTAAAGACGTTAACGAAAACAAAAGTACCGACAGAATTCTTGGTCCAGAAGGCCTTGTTACTCAGATAACTCAAACAATCATATACATAACCGGTGCAATTTCTGTAATTATGATTGTGATCGGCGGGCTTAAGTATGTATTTTCAGCTGGCGATAGCGCCGGTGTGCAATCTGCAAAAAATACCATACTTTATGCAATAATTGGCCTAGTTGTGACTCTATTTGCTCAGGTAATTGTCAGTTTCGTGCTTTCAAAGTTATAAATTAGAAATTAAGGAGATAATATGAAGAAATATATATCAGCATTACTTATAACGGCTGGGCTGGCTGTGTTGGTTGTGTCACCTGCTCTTGTTCTTGCTACGCCAGCAGACGACGCCTGTGCGGGAATTACAGCAGCGGGTGGTACGTGTGATTCCGGCGATGCTGCTAAAGCCGGTTTCGAAAAAATTATAACTACCGTTATAGATATACTTTCGGTAATTGTTGGGGCGGCTGCCGTAATCATGATTATAATTGGCGGTTTCCGTTACGTTATTTCTGGTGGTGATAGTAGCGGTGTTTCAGGGGCCAAAAACACTATTATGTACGCAATAATCGGCCTGATTGTCGTACTCTTCGCTCAGGTTATTGTTGCATTTGTGTACAGTTCTGCAACAACAACCTCCGGTGGAGAATCAGAAAGTTCAGAAACAACCGAAGATGTAATACCTGAATCAGAAACACCCGAAACCGATACTCCTGTTGACGGCGACGTGGTTCCTGCTGAACCGACCGAATAGAATAAACGGTTTGCAGTGCGTGGTTGGTTTGCTATAATGACGACATAACCCTAATAAGAAGAAGGAAAATAAATGTTGAAAAACAGTATCAAAAAAATCGCCTTAACACTCAGTGCATTTGCATTAGTTGCAGGATTCGTAGCTGCACCAGTAGCAGTAAGTGCTCAAAGCAACGTAAGTGAAAGCGTTTGTAAGGGATTCCAAGCAACCGGTGGTGGTGAATGTACCGACGACGGCAGTGATGAAAACTCATTTGCAGGACTTGCAAAGAAGATCATCAACATCTTCTCAGTAGTAGTAGGTTCAGTTTCAGTAATCATGATCATCATCGGTGGTTTCCGCTACATCATCTCTGGTGGAGACAGTTCAGGTGTCTCAGGTGCTAAGAACACAATTCT
>DAIUJM010000012.1:11792-21463 GCA_036848695.1 Candidatus Saccharimonadota bacterium | reverse complement strand
GATCTTATGCCAGAGAGTTTGGGGCCGTACTTGCTGATACAATCCCCTTTCTACCCAAAGAAACGATGGTCGTTCCGATTCCAACAGCAAGTGGACGTGTTCGAAAACGTGGCTTTGATCAAGCAAAGCTTATTGCAAAAGTATTTGCAAGCTCCAGGGGGCTGAAATACTGCGAGGCGTTGGTGCGAACAACGCAAGTTGATCAAATTGGTAAGCGTAGAAGCGACCGTATAGCTCAGATGCAAAATAGCCTCATAGTTTCGCGACCGGCTGAAATTTCAGGAGCTTCAGTGCTGCTAATTGACGATGTGCTTACTACTGGGGCAACCCTTGAGGTGGCCGCCGGTTTACTGCGCGACCAGAGTGCTCTTCATGTCGATGCTGCCGTAATAGCAAGACATCTGTTGGGCTAACCGCTTTTCTGATATAATTGCACTTCGTACGGAGAGGTGCCCGAGTGGTTGAAGGGACTTGTCTTGAAAACAAGCGTGCCGGCAACGGTACCGAGGGTTCGAATCCCTCCCTCTCCGCCACGTCAGCAAAAACTACAGCCCCAATAAATTTTAGCGATCAAGTAGCTAAAACTATATTGGGGCTTTCGTTATGCCTCCTATTCCGTTTGGTGAATCCTCTCGCCAAACGGGTGGAAGCGTTTCTCTTCTAGTGAAGCGAAAGGATTCGGTTCTAAAGTTCGAAGATCGAGCTCGCGCACAGAAGCTTGCTTCGAGCATGAGTGAAGAGCGCATCTGTAAGATAATCCCTCCCTCTCCGCCATTCGACAAGCTCATGGTGAACCGGGAGGTTTTCGAATGACCCTGAGTTTATCGAAGGGCCAAAAGGAATATTGTGCCCAGATGAAAGTCTGGGTGTTTCTATTTCGAAATACAATTTTTACAGACATTCGGTACGTTGTTGTTTTATCATGCTTACGGTAAACTAACACTATGGATCCAGGTGGACAAGCCCAGCAATATCGATATCAGCCCAGTAATCAGCCTCAACAGAAGGCGTCGGCGCCCGATTTGAGCGCTCCGCAGGTTGAATGGCACGCTTCTGAGTTTATTGATCACCAAAAATCACTTAGCTGGTTCTTGATGCTTGGCGTAGGTGCTGTTGTTGGTAGTTTTTTGATGTACGTTATTACTCGTAGCATAATTTCTACTGTAGTCGTGCTGCTTTCAGTAGCGGTGTTTGCTATGATCGCTAAGCAAAAACCTAGAACACTTCATTACATTTTACGGGCGCGCACAGTTCAGATCGGCGAGAAATCTTACAATTACGATGATTTCAGGGCGTTTAGCGTTAATCATGAAACCGGACTTCCTAGCATTACGCTACAGCCAATTAAACGGTTCATTCCATTAATAACTATCTACTTTGCACCTGATGACGGAGAAAAGATTTTTGATGTTTTTGCACAACACCTTCCTCACGAGGAGCGTAATGACGATGCGGTAGAACGATTGATGCGCAAAATTCGCTTTTAGTACCCTGTCATCCTGAACCATGGGCATGTCGCCATGGCATGCTTGTTTCAGAATCTAATCGAAAATGTGGCTCCTGAAATGCATTCATGATGACACAAGCTTGTTTTTATGATAAGATTGCCCCTGTTCTGTATCTAAGAAACAGAAAGTACCTCAAATTTTGAAGTTTGGCGCTACTCGTTTTTCGGGTAGTGTCAAAACCAAGAAAATTCCAACCCAGATTTAAAAATCAATGTTGTGCAAGTTTGTCGGTCTTATCCAGTTTTTCAAACCAAGATGAAATCTGTTTGGAAAACTGAGAGGAGTGACAACGGAGAGTGTAGGGTTCTGTCGTTTACGACATAAGTGAAACTTGCAGTGAGTCACGACGAGCACCCGTAGCTCAGCTGGATAGAGCGTCGGCTTGCGGAGCCGAAGGTCATAGGTTCAAATCCTGTCGGGTGTACCAAATAGAGAATCCCTCTTCGGAGGGATTTTGTATTTGGTTACTCGCTGCAAGCGAGATTGAGCCTATGATCATAGGTCGTGAAGAGAGAACACGCGCAGAAGTTTACTTCGAGCATGTTTGAACGGAGAAGCTTCAGCGCTAATCCTGTCGCCCGCCTGTCTGTCCAGCCAGGACGGACAGGGGTGTACCACGAAAAAATCACTCCGTTCATCTCGTGGCACCGCCAAAGATGGAACAACGGAGTGATCTTTTCGTGGTCGGGCGGGATGAGAGCACAGTATTGTGCTTTTTCGTCCTTTGCGCGAACATAAATATCATGTATTACGTTTACGTCCTATAACTAGTTTATAGTCGCCACAAATGTGGTGATTTTTTATACCCACCAAGACCAACTGGGGTGAAATTCTGATATACTCGCTAGCATGAATGCGCTTTTCACTACTGCTACACTCATCATTTTTTTTGAGTGGGTGCTTCGTTTCTGGTTTTTGCTTTATGTTCCAAAAAAACGGGCCCCGAGTTCGGCAATTGCCTGGCTTCTGGTGGTGTTTTTGCTACCAGAACTTGGTATACTCCTCTTCTTTTTAATTGGTAGCCCTAAGCTTTCAAAAGGACGTATGCGAAAACAGAAGTACGTCGATGGTCTTATTGATGATGTGGTTGCAAAGACCCCAGAACGGAAGAATCAGCTCAGTGATTCAGAAAAAGCACGACTCTCACCCATTATTGATCTTTCCCAGGCACTCGGTAAGTTACCGCTTTCGCTTGGAAATACTGCAGACATTTTGCCTGAATACAATAAAGCAGTAGACGAAATTGTAAAAAACGTTAAAACGGCCCAAGAATTTGTATTGATTGAATACTTCATACTGGCGCTAGACGAAACCACACAACCCCTGTTCGACGCCATGGAAGCGGCGGTAAAACGTGGCGTAAAAGTTCGGGTATTGTTTGACGCAATGGGGTATCGGCGTTACCCAAATAAACGGATGATGAAGCAAGAACTTACGCGAATTGGCGTCCAGTGGCGCGTGATGCTACCTCTTAAGTTAGGCAGAGACTATAATCGACCCGACCTACGGAATCACCGTAAGATCGTAGTGGTTGATGACAAAGTGGCGTTTCTTGGCTCTCAGAACATGATCAAGCGTAATTATCACCGGAAAGATGAAATTTATTATGACGAGCTAGTCGTGAAGCTCACCGGCCCAGTAGTCCGTCAGTGTAGTGCGCTTTTTGTCGGCGACTGGTATTCAGAAACTGGCCAGAAGCTAATGTCTATTGCCGATCCATCACGTCGACCCCTGCCTGCGCCGACGGGCTCTGTCAAAGCACAGGTTATTCCAAGTGGACCAGGATACGAGGTGCTTGGCAACCTACAGCTTTTCGCTCAGCTGCTTTACAGCGCCCGTAGGCGCATTTTTATAACAAACCCCTACTTCATACCAGACGAGTCACTTATGGTCGCCTGTAAGTCTGCAGCGCAGCGTGGAGTTGAAGTCATAATGCTTAACTCGGAGGTTATGGACCAAGCGGCTGTAGGTTATGCCCAACGTTCATTTTATGAAGAGTTACTTGAGGCTGGCGTGAAGATCTACCTTTATAATGCCCCGATTTTGCTCCACTCCAAACATCTAACGATCGATGACGATATTGCGGTAATCGGCTCTAGTAATATGGACATTCGCTCTTTCGCACTAGATTTGGAATGTGTGGTGGCACTGTATGATACAAAAGTAGTTTCTGATCTGAAGAAGATACAAGTGAAAGACTTAAAACGTTCAACCCGGCTTGATCTAACGCAGTGGCGTAAGCGTAAACTTCGATACAAATTCTACGAAAGTATCGCTCGTCTCACCTCTGCTCTACAGTAGTGCATTTACTGCGGTTAATCTGCTGTCATCCTGAACCTGATTCAGGATGACACATCACAAATGAAGGTTTTTATTTTATACTTAGCGGTGTCACGGAGAGGTGCAGGAGTGGTTGAACTGGCCGCTCTCGAAAAGCGGTAAGGCGCAAGCCTTCGAGGGTTCGAATCCCTCCCTCTCCGCCAGGAGAGGAGCGCTCAGCACTTGTGCTGGGCGTTTCTCTTCTAGTGAAGTGAAAGGATTCGGTTCTCAGGTTCGAAGATCGAACTCGCGCACAGAAGCTTGCTTCGAGCACGAGTGAAGAGCGCATCTGTAAGATAATCCCTCCCTCTCCGCCACGTCCGCAAAAACTACAGCCCCAATAAATTTTAGCGACCAAGTAGCTAAAATTATATCGGGGCTTTCGTTATGCCTCCTCTTCCGTTTGGCGAATCCTCTCGCCAAACGGGTGGAAACGGTTCTCTCCTGGTGAAGTGAAAGGATTCGGTTCTAATACTTTACAGAGGATGATAAAATACAGGTATGAGTATGTGGCAAGATGCATTTGAGATTTATCAGTCCGCCCAATCTGGCGAGCCACTTCGTTCGGAGCGCTCAGATTCTAAGAGTGATTCCACCAAAAAGACTGATTCCAAACAGCAAACGGTGTACGTATTTGCCTATTTGGCTGACGACGAGGGTAAAACACCGCGAGATTTGCCTACTAAAGACAGATTAACAACCATTGAACTCCGACTTTCTGAATTAAACGAACGTTTTCTTGATCTTGAGGCTCGGTGTCGAGAACTTGAAGACTATCTTGATCTACCATCCTCCGAGTAGATACTATCTAATTGGATTACACGTATCTAACGAAAACCTTACTTCAACGAGTTTGTGATCTGAGTTGAAAGAAGTAGTTGTGGTTGTGTTTTGCATATCGTTCACGGCTGAAAAATTGTTGCATGAAGTTAATATCCAATCAATTTGTTTGTGTGGTTGCTGAGTTTTTGAGTCGGGAAACGTGAAGACATTCGAGCTGACCGGTGTGTAGCTAAGTAGTCTACCAAATCTGCTACTTCTTCCAATTCCGGCGAAATGAACAATTGGTTCTTCTAGGTTCAGATCTCCAAAAAATATATCAACAGGATCATCAAGAGTACTTTCAAAATACTGGCTTTGTACGTCGGCCTCAATCTTCAGCGGGCTCAGGTGTATACAGGCCACGTTCAGTGGCCCGGTGGTTGTTTGTATATCAGCAACTATGGCATTACGAGGCTCATCTGTCTCCGGGTTTGGCAGGCTTGCTACGCGATCAAGTACAAGGGGGTGGCTACTTAGGAGTAGATTTCCAAATCGTCTTCCAGTAAGGTCAATTTTCGTAGTTGCAAAAATACCGTTGTATTCAGCAACTAACTCTTCTACCTCTGGACCATCGCGAACCTCTTGAAGACACGCAACGCCAAGTTCCTTGGTTGCAATCGCTCGTTGAAAATGCCTGAAGTTATTATACCCCTCTGGTGACACCCAGCTATGCACGTTTGCGGTGATTACCCTTAGTTCGCCGTCGGCTGGTACGGAATTTTCATGATTAACCACAAATACATCAGGCTGAGGATTGTCACGAGTCAGACCAAGAGCTGTGCTTACAAACAAGGCAGATGTTGCCATGGCCCGCATAACCCTACGTTTCCGATCACCGGTTTTTACAATCGGTAATTCAAATTCAACTCCGGTGGCGTCGTGTCTGTTTTCAGGCATGTTATATCTATTATTGCTCTTATTGTGAAGTTCGCCAAACACAGTGGTCAAAACTGCTACAATGAGGTTATGGAAGATTCAATTTTTACCAAGATTATCAAGGGCGAAGTCCCATGCCATAAAGTATATGAAGATGAAAAAGTAATAGCTTTTCTAGATATCGACCCCATGACTCCCGGTCACACGCTAATTGTCCCTAAAAAACAGATTGATAACCTTTGGGAACTTGACGACGAAACCTACCAATACACCATGCAGATAGCCAAGAAGGTTGCCTGTCGACTACAAGAAGTGCTTAACCCGAAGCGTGTCGGAATGGCCCTAGAAGGCTTTGCGGTCCCCCACGCCCATATTCATGTCTTCCCTCTTGAAAAAGGTTTGGCTGATACAACAATAGAACATGTTAACAAACAAAACCGCGAACCAGATCACAATGCCTTGGCTGAAATAGCTAAACAACTCGCCTTCGTCATTCCCGCGCAGGCGGGAATCTAGTGTCAAAACTCGACAGATAAATCGATCCAATCAGGGTTTGTATCTTCGATCTCCCTAAGTTTCCATAATCTATCCCATTTTTTCAATTGTCTTTCTCTGAGAATAGCTGATTCTATAGTTTCATGTTCTTCATACCAAACCAGCTTCGATACTCCATACATTTTCGTAAAACCTTCAACTACTTTTTCTTTATGCTCACCTACGCGTTTTACAAGATTACTTGTTACTCCGACGTAGAGCGTTCCGTTACGATCACTCGCCAATATGTATACGTAGCCACCCTTTTTCATATTTACCCCTGTAGTGTACTAGATTCCCACCTGCGCGGGAATGACGGGACACGTGCTACAGGTGTTTCAACTGGTGTTTCAGGTGTTCGGCTTGTTTTGATTTGGCGCCCAGTTCTTCACGGCTTTCATCTACTAAGGCCTCTGGTGCGTTGGCTACGTAGCTTTCGTTTGCCAGACGGTGTTCAAGGGCGTGAATGGCTTCTTCAACAGATGTGAGTTTTGTTTCAAGAGTTGATTTATAGGCTAGAATTTCATCTTCACTTAAATCGATCCAAAGGTGTTCACTGGTGCTAGTGAGGCGAAGTCCGGTTGGCTCGTCAATCTGTTGTAGATAACCAACAGGAGTCATTTTGGTAATAAGATCGCTATTTTGTTCTGCAAGGTGGCTACCTTCTGAAAATAGCGCAACATCACGAACATTAATTGCGCTAAGTACTTCTCGGATTTCTGAAATAATTGTTTTGAGTTCTTCGAATTTGTCAGCTTCGGCAACATCGTAGTCTTCATGCAGTAGCCACTTGGTTGTAATGAGCATGTCTTCTTCGGCTGGGTGCCAGTCTAGGGTCTGCCAAATCGCTTCGGTTACAAATGGTGCGAACGGATGCGCCATAACCAGGCAAGCTTCTAATACCCAGAGCATCGTATCGGCGCTGTAGGCGGTTTTTGAACTTTCTACGTACCAATCGGCTACTTTATCCCAAATCGTGTGGTAGACGGTCTCATAGGCTTCTGCAAAGCGATATTCTTCTAACAGTGTGGCCGTTTGTGTTTTGGCTGCACTAAGTTCGCGAATAATCCAGTGATCTGCCGGTGTTTGCGGGTTTGGATCCCCTGCTTCGGTAATGGAATCGCCAAGTACATTTTCTACAAAACGAGCGATATTCCAGAGTTTATTGCAGAAATTTCGGCCAGCAACTACTTTGTCGGGACCAAATGCTTGATTCTGCCCAGCCGAGCGTGATGCAATTAATCCCATACGTAGCGCATCAGAACCGAATTCTTCAATAATATCTTGGGGGTTTACAACATTGCCCTTACTCTTACTCATTTTTTGACCCTTGGCATCAAGCACCAGTCCGTGAAGGTACACGTCTTTGAATGGAATCGAACCTTCACAGTAAAGTGAAAGCATGATCATGCGCGAAACCCACGGGAACAAGATGTCCGCAGCTGTATCTAGTACGGTGTTCGGAAAGAACTCCGTCAGTTCGCCACTATCATGGTATTTCGTGGTAATAAATGGCCACTGACCAGACGAAAACCAAGTGTCGAAGGTGTCTGAATCACGTTTGTATGTTTTTCCATCAATTACAAGTGTTTCTTCACCCACCCGCTCGTCGAAGATCCAATCTTCAGGATCTTCAGTATTTTGAAAGGCTGGAATTGGAATACCCCATGGAATCTGGCGGGAGATGTTCCAATCTTTCAGGTTTTTCAAGTAGTTTACTAGTACTCTACCCTTGTTATCTGGCGTGAATTTCACTTCTCCTGCATCAATTGCATCAATCGCCTTCTTGGCGAGCGATTCGACTTTTATAAACCACTGGTCTTTCAAAAGTGGCTGAATCGGAGTTCCGCATTTATAACAGTGACCAACGCTGTGAACATAGTCGGTCACCTCTGTTAACAGGTTTAATTCTTTCAAATCGTCTAAGATTTCCCTGCGTGCTTCCAAAACGTCGAGCCCTCGGTATTTTTCTGGAGCATTTTCATTCATTTTGCCATCAAAACCAATAACACTTAGTCGTGGCAGTTCTTTGTGTCGTTCAACTACATCGAAGTCATTTGGATCATGAGCTGGAGTGATCTTAACTGCCCCGGTACCAAATTCTACATCTACCATTTCGTCAGCAATTATCGGGATCTTTCGATCTGTTAGCGGTAACGCAATTTCTTTGCCAATATATCCGGTATAACGAGTGTCATTAGGGTTTACTGCCACCGCAACGTCACCCACCATTGTTTCAGGTCGCGTAGTGGCGATTTCTATAAAATCGCTGCCATCTGCCAGAGGAAATGCAATTGTCCAAAGGAATGATTTTTCATCTTTGTACTCTACTTCTATGTCTGCAAAACTTGTGTCATGTTTGGTACAGTAGTTAACAATTCGTTCACCTCTGTAAATTAGCTGGTCATCCCACATTCTTTTAAATGTTTTGTAGGCGGTTTTGACTACAGATTCATCAAGCGTAAAAACAAGCTTACTCCAGTCACAACTTGCGCCTAAAGCCCGTAATTGTACCTCCATATTTACCCTATTGGCGGCAACAAAATCCCAGGTTTGCCTGTATAGTTCTTCACGGTTGAAGTCAAAACGACTCTTACCTTGTTTTTCAAGGTGCTTTTCGTAGACTACCCATGTTTCAAAACCAGCATGATCTGCTCCAGGAATGTAAACGGTATTATCACCTTTCATCCGGTGGTAGCGAATCAATATATCTTGAACGGCGTTACCGAGTGCGTGGCCGGTGTGCAAGTTGGCGTTAGCATTCGGTGGTGGCATGATTATGCTGTAGGGCTTCCCTTCCCCACTTGGTTTAAAGGCTCCACTAGCTTCCCAAAGGGCGTAAATATCTGCTTCGTATTGTTTTGGTTCATAAGTTTTTGGTAATTTCATGTTTCCCCTGGTGTCATCCTGAACTTGTTTCAGGATCCAATCCATATTTTATGACTAATATTTGCATTCATGTGAAATCGAGGTTGTAAATACTATAGGCACGAAGGCACAGAACTTCGTGAAGTTCCCAGATGTAAGACTGTAGTTTTCGTACTCATATCTCCCCTATTGTATCAACTGACTACCTCTATAACAACCGGTGGTATGACGCATGAATAATGAATCAACAAAGTCGCAAGTCATTCCTGCGGAGACAGGAATCCAGTCGATTTAACTGAGCTCAACGAAACAGCTACCCACAAACCAAAAACTAAAATCAAACTACAGAGGCCAAGAAGGTTTGATTTCGAGGTGATGAGGGTTAACTGGTTCTTCAGTAAGTGATTGGAAGTAGGCGCGAGCGCCGATCATAGCGGCATTGTCAGTACACAAAATTTGTGGGGCATATTGAATTTCTAGAGGAAGTTGATCTGAAAGAGCTTGTCTGAGGGGGAGGGAGGCCGCAACACCGCCACCTATAATTACGGTTTTGGGCGTGAACTCCTCATATGCTAGTTGTGTCTTAGAAACTAGATAGTCGATGGCTTTTGCTTGAAAACTAGCTGCGAAGTCTGCCTTCTGCACATCAGAGAGGCGGGCTGCAAGCTCGAACGAAGGGAAGTCGTGTGCCACACCACATTCTTTTTGCACAGCCCTTAAAACTGCTGTTTTGAGCCCAGAAAA
>DAIUJM010000012.1:8621-11692 GCA_036848695.1 Candidatus Saccharimonadota bacterium | reverse complement strand
CCGGGGTAGGGGAGTCCAAGAACTTTGGCAACTTTGTCGAAGGCCTCACCAACGGCATCATCTTGTGTTCGGCCAATAACGCGCCAGTTTTCGTGATCTGTTCCGAGCATCAACTGAGTGTGGCCACCACTAACAATAAGTGCCAACACCGGGAATTCCGGCACGTTAGAGGGTAGTTCATAGTTTGTAGTTTGCGGGGGAGCTGTTTCGCTACGCTCAGTTAAATCGACTGGATTCCCGCCTGCACGGGAATGACGGCCTGGTGTTTGTATTCTTGATTCTTGCGTCATGATTCTTGCGTCTGTTTCCAGTGCCTGCTCGGTGATCCAATTTGCATACACATGCCCAAGAATATGATGAACAGGGTAGAGTGGCTTATCAAAGCTCCAAGCCAAGGTTCGTGCGGTCAGCACACCAATTAATAGTGACCCAGAAAGGCCTGGGCCCTGGGTTACAGCGATAGCATCAATTTGCGACCACTGGTCGCGGACAGACGACGTTGGATGTTGGACATCAGAAACTGTTCTTTTATCTTCTGTCATTTGTCTTATGTCTGGTACACCAAATGCTTCATCTAGTGCTTGCTGTACAACTGGTATCATCACTTCAATATGGCTACGAGCAGCAATTTCTGGAACAACACCACCAAAAGCTTTGTGAATATCAATCTGAGAATTAATCACTAAAGAATGAATTTTTATACCGTCTTCAACAACGGCTACGGACGTTTCATCACAACTTGTTTCTATTGCAAGAATCTTCATGTCCTAGTAGTATACAGGATCAACAGAAGATGATATATGAGTAGTAACGAGATACCACGTGATTCAGTAGAACAGATCTCAGAAGTAGAATCTGACTTTTCCGCATTTCTTGGTCTAATACATCACCACTACCGCCCTAATGTTCCGAATACTACGGTTGATTTTTACAAGCGACTTTCTAGCGCTATGGCTTACGGAACAATAAGTTATAGCGACGGCGAAGCTAGATCACTTGTTTTTAGCGGTGGATTCAGCAATGTTTCTGAAACTCCAAAAGCTCGATGGTTCTACTTCAATATAATACCTGAAGTAGGAATCAGATACAGAACAGTAACTACTTGGGTTGAAAGTGACGAACTATTTGAGACCTGCTCTACAGAAAAGAAGCCATCAGATGAGCTCCTCACCACTATTAAGCAAGCAATACTTTCAGCTGATGATGTCTATTTGGCCTGGAATTGCGAAGACGTAAATTCAAGAGAAAAGCCACGTAGGGTGATGCGGAACAAAACTTTAACTACACTGAAAGAACTTGTAATGGGTGCAAGCGTCTTCAAGATGATGATGCGTTCGCGAAATTCGACCACATAGTTGACTGAAGGGTGATAAAATAGAGGTATGGTTAAAAGCGTTAAATCTCTGGCTCGAAAAGTCTTAAGCGGTAAGGTTCTTCAAGTTGTTGAAGATGAATACCGTTTAGCGCGAGCAAGCTACGCTAATGCCCGATATAACTTCCCGGCCAAAGGTATGCGCGTCATTATGATTACCGGTACGAACGGTAAAACGACTACGGCCCATTTTCTATTTTCTATCTTGCGAAAAGCCGGTTATTCGGTAGGCCTTAGTTCGACCGCTGAATTTCGAATTAACGAACGTGTTGAAGTAAACGATACTAATATGACAGTGGTGGACCCGGTAAAATTACGCCACCAACTTGCCGACTTCAAAACTGCGGGTGTAGATTTTGTAATATTAGAGGCCACCAGTCAGGCGCTCGACCAACATCGTTTATTTGGTATCCCGTGTGAGGTAGCTATTTTCACTAATCTGACGCAAGATCACCTTGATTACCACAAAACCATGGAAAAATATGCTGCTGCTAAGGCTAAACTATGGCAACTTAAACCAAAGATCTCGGTTCTAAATTTAGACGACGAATGGTTCGACTACTATAAAAAGCGTGCTACCGGCAAGGTCTTCACCTACGGGCTTTACAAGGCAAGCGTTAGTGTTTCTGGCTACAAGGTTGTAAAAGGCGTTGCGCAGTTCACACTCGGTCTTTCAGATGGGCGTTCTGTGGTTACCCTAGGGTTGCCGGGGAAGTATAACGCCTACAATTCCGCAGCGGCCGCAACTGCCGCACAGGCACTTGGCGTAAAAGGAGAGGTGATAGAGCAGGGAATAGAGTCACTTAAAGCCCTTTCAGGTCGCCTGCAAGAGGTTCCAACCAATAGTCCGTACAAAGTGATTGTAGATTATGCACACACGCCAGACGGGCTAAGGAAGGTTCTAGTGGCAGTTCGGGAACTTTGCAGTGGAGATGTTTGGTTAGTTTTTGGTGCATGTGGCGACCGCGACAGAGGTAAAAGGCCTCAAATGGGCGAAATTGCCGCTCACTTAGCAGATAAAGTTATTGTGACTGATGAAGAATCTTATTCCGAAGATCCAGCTGAAATACGCGCAGCTGTTATAAAAGGTATCAATTCCGTAAAAGGTGCAAGCAAGAAGCTAACCGAGATCTCAGATCGCAAGTCCGCCATAAAATACGCCCTAAATAATGCCAAAAAAGGCGATCTGATTTTAATCACCGGCCTTGGACACGAGCAATTCAGAGTAGAAAACGGCAAAAAAATCCCATGGAACGACGTCGAAGTCGTCAAAAGCTTAGTTTAGCGGCCGCTAGTTAGTAGCGAGTGCCGTTGTTACTGTGGCGGCACGAGCAAGTAGCCGGGGCTGTAGTGCTTCTTCAAGATTATACTTTTTAATCATTCGCGTCGTGTGTTCGACATCCTCTTGGCTTGTACCACGAGCAATTGCGAAGAAAGCTTCTTTAAAGTCAGCATTATTAGTCAGATCTTCTTCGCCTGTCTCAATGACAGGTGTTACAGATGGCTTATAGCTTCGCGCTTCGTGGGCACCGGGGCCGTATTTGCACTGAATCATCCCGACACCATTTGGGGTGATAGTGTGGATATCGTGCGCATACCCGTGACCCGTACCACCTTCTTTTTTTGGATTGGGCTGATCTTCCCTTGTAGTTGCATGTCTAACTGAATGAGTGGTATCAATTTCTTGATCCCACACCAT
>DAIUJM010000012.1:0-8521 GCA_036848695.1 Candidatus Saccharimonadota bacterium | reverse complement strand
CTTCTCTAATACCCGAGAGAATAGATTTAGTCATACTCAAAAGACGAAACTTAACGTTATTTGGTATGTTGGTATCTGTTCGTTCGGTGAACTCTAATATCATGTCTGTGACCGGTAGTGCACGGTCTGCTTCCAGTGCAAGGCTAGCACTCATCAATTCAAGACCCCGATACGTTGTTAAACTAAGCATAGAAGTCATTCGTTCGGCGGTATTGTCGGGTATATCTTTGCCTAACATGTCTAGAACAGCAGTAGTTATAGCGTCGGCGTGTTCCGCCACGGGCACAGTATCTATTTTACTATTTGGCGATATGTTTCTATACCACTTTGTACTTGCTTCAGTCGGGGTATCTTGTTGAACAGGATATAAATTATGGGTGTCCATTGCTATTTCTTTGTCTTAAATCAACTGCTTTACAATATAACAGAATTATAGTATAATGTCAACATATTATGGCCGAGAGAGCATATTTCACACCTACACATGAAGAACTTCTTGAATTACAAAGAGGTCTATTAACTGTACCCAATGGTGTAAGTATTCAATTTAATACCCTTGGTGCTGTAGTTAACCCTGATGAACTTCCAGATATTTTTGAACATACTATGCGAGTAAAAGAGCTTGTGATTTCTGCCGCTGGCTATGCGATCAGAGGAACAGTTAGAAGCAGATCTGAAGAAGTTGAAGCAAGGTTGGAAGTAGACATTACGCAAGAACCTCCTGTAGCAATGTTTTCGCTCATTAATGAAGAGCAATAATTAAAGGTCAGCAGGTATTAAGAAAGACCCTGTAAAGGGTCCTTTTTGATATAAACAATGGTTTTACGGGCGGCGGGTGCAGGTCTGAAGGATGTGGTGATTACTCACCAAATTATCAATTTTGCACGCCGCCACCTCAGTGAAATTTGCGCAATTGCGCTCTTTCGGTGTGGTCACTATGTGTGACCGGTTTGCCCGGGTGGGGTGTTGCGCCTTGCGGCACTTCACGCCCACCCGGGCAGTCCCAGTCAGGAAGTCGCGTCGGCTTCCACCGCCGTGAAGTTCTTGGCGAACGTCACGATCTCGAGTTCGATCTTGGCTGCCACATCGCTGCGCTTCTGCGGGTTGAGGTGGCCGACCTCGATCTCGAAGACGAGCCAGCCGTTCTGTTCGTCGAGCTTCACGCGGCGGACCTGCCGCTTGCGGGATGCCTGACGAACGATGTCGGGCCAGTTCTCCTTCGGAACGTTGAGACGCTTCAGCGAGATCGAGATCTCGCCACTTCCTTTACCCTTCGTGATGAATGACACGAAGTTCCCCTTTCCATGGTTGGGGCTGTTTGGGACTTCATTAATTTACCATATTATAATACTTTTGACAATAGTCTTATTAATTGATATAATTTGTTTGTTTTATGGCTATGAGTGCAGAAGAAATCAATACTAGAGCAGCAGGGGAGCTTCACGAAAGCGCCACTGATTTACGTGCGAAATTTATTCGCGATGTTTTTGAAGTGACAACAGAGACGCTTAGTAAGCAAGATGAAGAACTTGATGCTCTTGCTGAATCCGGGTACCAAGATGGTTCTATTTTAGAATACTGGGTACTTGAAGATTATGCCGCACTTCCTTTTAGCAATGAGGAGCCTCAGAAGGCCCTGGTAACAAAAATCATTAAAGAAGATTATGGCGTTGATTTTACTGTAGAAGAGATGACACTTTTTTTACCTATTAAAGACGAAGTTACACTGGACGAGCACACCGATCTAAATTCAATCCAACAACCTGGTTTTGTTGTGGTAAGACGGTCATACCCAGATGGGATTGAAGCCTGGTACATAGTTCGTCAAGACGGGATTATTCCTTACGTTCCTGAAGAAGAAAGTGGCGGTGAGACGACCGCTGACAGCTTTGACTCAGATGACATTACTGACGAATTGATTGCTCGTCAACTGTTACGACGTACAGATACGGGTATCAGTACTATCGCACGACTCAGAGAGGACTTTGTAAACTTTACTCAAGTAATACAACGGCGTGTCCAAATTATAAACGGTGAGTACGTGTTGATTGATTAGCACTTAACACTTGCGAGTGCTAATTTTATACGGTACTATTGTTGGTACACAGCTGTCATCCTGAACTTGTACCAGGATCTAATACCCGAAGAACCTGAAGACACGTTCAGCGGTGTTCAGAACGATAGGTAAACTAAACAGGAGGAAGTATGAGCACACCATTAAAACCGCTTGCTGACCGTGTGATTGCGGTTGCTGAAGAGGCTAAAAATAAGACTGCTTCTGGTTTCTATTTGCCAGATAACGCTAAAGAAAAGTCTAAAATTGCCAAAGTTGTAGCTGTTGGTAGCGATGCCAAGGCTGTTAAAGTTGGCGATAAGATTATCTATAAAGAATATTCAACAACCGAGGTTAAGGTTGATGGCACCGAATACATTATTGTCAAAGAAGAAGACATATTAGCAACCCTAGTTTAGGGGTTGTTTGTCATTCCTGACCTGATCGGGAATCCAGTAATTAATGATTCCTGCCTTGGCGGGAATGACGCAATAAGGAGAAAGATTTTATGGCTAAAAAAGTATTTTACGACGAAGAAGCGCGACGCCGACTATTGGCGGGAGCAGAGATTTTATTTAACGCGGTTAAAACTACTATGGGCCCAAAGGGTCGCAATGTAGTTATTAGCAAAGGCTACGGTTCACCAACCGTTACTCACGACGGCGTAACGGTTGCCAAAGGTATTGATCTTCCTGAAGACGACGAGACACTGGGCTACAAAGTTGGTGCTGAACTAATCAAGCAAGCTGCTAGCAAAATGAACGATGTTGCCGGTGATGGAACTACTACTGTTACTGTGTTAACTTACCACATTTTAAACGAGGCTAATAAGTTAATTGCTGCCGGTCATAACCCAATGCTGCTCAGAAAAGGCCTAGAGCAGGCTTCGGAAGAGATTCTAAAGGAACTCAAGGGCATGCGCGAAGACATTGCGGGCGATAAAAAACGCGTAGCTGAAGTTGCTACTATTTCAGCTGGCGACAGTGCCATTGGCGAACTTATTGCAGGCGTCATCGACAAAGTTGGCAAAGACGGTGTAGTTACCGTTGAAGAAGGCCAGGGGTTGGCTATGGAATCTGAGGTTGTTGAAGGTTTCACGTTTGATCGTGGCTTCATTAGCCCATACATGGTGACCGACACCGCCCGTATGGAAGCGGTTTACGACAAGCCGTTGATTTTAATTACCGACAAAAAGATCAGTTCCGTACAAGAATTCTTGCCAATCTTAGAAAAAGTTGCCCAGACTGGCAAAAAAGATCTTGTTATTATAGCCGATGATATCGAGGGTGAAGCACTTGGAACACTAATTCTTAACAGATTGAAGGGTGTGTTTAATACGATTGCAATTAAAGCTCCTGCTTTTGGTGATCGCCGTAAAGACGTTTTGGAAGATATTGCAATCCTCACCGGTGGTCAGGTTATTTCAGAAGATCAAGGTTTTACATTTGAAAATGCTGATATTGGCATGCTGGGCACCGCCCGACGCGTGATTGTCGATAAAGACAGCACCACTGTTATAGAAGGTGGTGGTACAACTTCCGCTTTGAAACAGCGCATCACACAGATCACTAATCAGGCAGAAAGTGCCGCAAGTGAATACGAAAAAGAAAATTATGAAAAGCGACGCGCTGCACTCGACGGCAAAGTTGCCGTGATCAAGGTTGGTGGCGCAACAGAAACTGAAATAGAAGAAAAGAAGTTCCGAGTAGACGACGCTGTTGCAGCCGTAAAAGCCGCTTTAGACGAAGGTATTGTAGCCGGTGGTGGCGTAACACTGGTTAATCTAGCCTCATCTATTAAAGATGATGCAACAGAGGCACATGCCGCAGGCAAGGTTCTTCTAAAGAATGCACTTGTACAGCCTTTTGTTCAGCTTATGACGAACGCTGGACTTAATGCACAAGCACTTCTTGCTCAGGTTCAGGCTGGAAAAGTGGGGCAGGGTATTAATGTAAACACCCCAGAGGCTGGCCTAGCCGACATGAAGAAAGCTGGTGTTGTAGACCCTGCTCGTGTAACCAAAGAAGCGGTTTTGAACGCAGTTTCGATTGCCGGGACAGCCATGACAATGGGTGCACTTGTAGTCGACATCCCAGAAAAGGCCTCAGCAGCCCCTGCAGCCCCAGACATGGGCGGCATGGGAATGATGTAGCACAGCCCTGTCATCCTGAACTCGTTTCAGGATCTAGTAAAAATGTAAAAGCTCCGACTAACCTCGGAGTTTCTACTATTTCATAAACAGGCCGACAGACTGTATATTCATTACATGGCAGACAATGAAATAAAAAAAGGCTCAGCGCCGGTATTTGTACATGCTTATCGACCCCCAGGAGCCTATGGTGGACCCGCTGTTCCGGTTGCACTTTGGGGTATTGCTCGGCAAAAGGTTGGTGTTGAAGGCTTGTGTGATGAGCAGCAAAAACTCGACGTAATGGCAGTATACTATGAACTGTGCCAGGCTCTACCTAGTGCTGAACTCACACTTTCAACAGAGAAAACAGAAGAAGTTATACTCGGAGAATTAGGCAGGTCAGCACTTGGTGGAAGTCGAGAAGATTCAGATTAGTTGAGTGCCGGAATTTTTACCGCAACAGCTGGAAGATGAGTGATTCTGCTTTCACCTACTATTTAGCGCACCCGTAGCGTTTAAGTGGTATTGTAAATAATACTGTTAAGTTATATAATAAATAAATGACTCAATCTGACCACTATCCTGGCTTGCCAGAAGGACGCCTTTCAGGACCATTTGATGTCGACCGCTTACATGAATCTCTCGCGTCCGCTGGCGAGATATTTAATAGCGATATTGTCCAAAGGGCAGATGAGCTGATAAAGGGTCGAGACATGATTGTTGGTTTTCGGGGTCTTAGCTTTTATAGAAGGACGCGTAACGAGCAAATGAGGCTAGGGCAAGACTCTTGTTATCTATATGTTGGGAATAGGGCATATAACGTAAACCTCACCTCACCAGTTGTGTGGAACGACCTAATGACCGCCCATGCAGCCAGGGATATTCTAGTGGAAACCGGTGTGAATTTGGATAGCAATAGGACTTCACCGGCCGATGTAATATTAGCAATGGACAGATATGCTGTTTTGGAATCATATCGTAAGCGTAATGGATTTAGTGATGATTTTACGGGTAGGAACTATCAAAAATTGACTTCAAAGACCGGCTTAGGGCCTATGGCCATTGCCCGTGGAGTGCGAAATACCATGCAAGCCCTACCTGGCGAGCAGAGAGTGGCGTTTGCCGAAGAGGTTAAACAGGCTTTCGGTCGCATTGTAGACTCACTCGAGGATGGATCAACACGAGCGTTTTTAGCCAAGAGATCCCTTTCAAACCTGTACGTGTATCTGACCGACGCCAACTCTAGTGCCAGAATCGGTAATCTTATTGGTTTGCGAAGCATAAAGCGAGATTCGTTGCAAATTCTTTCGGATGCTTTAGCTGAATATTCATTTTTAGATTACAACAGCGAAGCTAGAGATCGCTACATTCCCGGGGATGACTCAAGTCTGGATGAGCTAGACGAACTAATTGGGGCCCTGGAGGTAGGGGATCACTATAGGCCAACTGCAAAAAGAAAGCACGAACGACTGCTTATTGAAGTTACAGATATGATGCTAAAAACTATCGGTCATTCCGGCACGGACTATGGTAATAAGCTTTCGAAAGAACTTGAAAAATCAAAAACCATGCTTAGTGATACTAGCGTCGGTAGTGTAATACCATTTACCGCATTCACAAATTTGGCCAACCAAATGCTACAGGCTATGGTAAATTCACCTTTGATAGCTGATCATGATCTAAAACCTCTTGAAAAGGGCAAGATCGATGAGTTACCCGAAGCCTTCCGAAGACTAATGTTTGTGGCTAGCCACGGTAGTGAAGGTGAGGGGCTTTCAGATGATCTTAATATAGAGCGTCGCTTAGAAATTGTTGATAGCGGTGTTGAGGTATTGACCCATACGCTTGAACAACTAAGGTCAAAAAAGGTTGTCAGTTCCGCCGGGGCAGTGACTGCAAGAGCAATTCGAGGTCAATTACCTTCGGCAGCAAATCCTTGGAAAAAGTGGAGGTCGGGTTACGGGCAAATTAGCTAGTTTGTTGCTGGTTCGCAGTGATGTAGTTGATTTCGTTGATGATGTCTAGGAGTGCCTGGGCTTTTTCTTTTTCGCCGCCAATACCCTGCGCAGCGTCGAAAGCTGGTTTGATAAGTGCTGGGTCATCTGAAGCACGGAGCATCATTAGGTACTTGTCGAACTTATCCGCTGGTTCAAGATCAAGTTTTTCAATTAGAGGTCGAAGTTGTTCGAGCGCAGACTTCTTTACGCCGTCGAGTTCGCTGTTTTCGCCACTACCTTCACTAGAAAGGTGTGCATCGGCATCTGAACTGAGTCCCATTGGCAAATCATTACCGTCAAATTTCAGGCTACTAGCTGCAGCATCAGTTGCAGCGGCGTCTTCTGCGGGCACGGTTACTGCATCGGTACTTGCGAGCGCATCAGTAGAAGCGGAATCTGCAGGAGCGCTTGGTGTGATACCACCGTTAGCAATTTGTGGATCAGCGGCAATAGCTGCACTATCAACCACACCTGGTGTGGTCACATCAGTAGCCGGCGTGCCACCACCTACGTTGTTAGCATCTTCCAATGCCTTTACTAAGGCATCAGTATTGTCGTCTTTTTTTAACGGATTTAAGTTCATTTTCCCACCCATGATCTTATCTAATTTATAACTGTTCAGGTATAATAGTACCTGATACCATAAACATTTTGCAAGAGGGGCTTTTAGTAAGATATGCTAGACGACTTAAAATACATTCAGCAAGTAGACAAAAGTGACGCACTGGGCTTCACGGCTAAGCAGATTGAGCAATTGCGACATTCGTTTTCGGTGGGGCCGCTTAACTTCACACCTCAGAACATAGTGTTCAGTGGAATGGGCGGGAGTAGTTTAGTTGCAGAGCTCGTTCATACCTGGCCGCGAGTTGCGGTCCCGTTTGTCGTGAGTAAAGGATACGATTTGCCAAATTGGGTTGATGAAAAAACATTAGTAATCTGCGCGAGTTATTCGGGCAATACCGAAGAAACACTTTCTGCTTTGCAGCAAGCTAGGGATCGTGCCGGACATATCGTGGTACTTGCCCATGGCGGAATGCTTCACGAAGAAGCCAAAGCACATGATGTTCAGTTTGTGCAATTACCTCCAGCGCAACAGCCAAGAACAGCGGTTTTCTATGCATATCGTGCAGTAGTCGAAATTCTAGTAGCCGCTGGAGTTGTTGAAGGTACAAAAATTGCAGAGCTAGAAGCTGCGGTAGATTCACTACAGAAATCTTGCGCCGAATGGGGCCCGGAGGTTGCAGAAAGTAAAAACTATGCCAAGCAACTTGCCCGGGTGATGGTCGGGAAAACACCGATTGTATACGGTGGAGCTCTCACGTACCCCGCTGCCTATAAGTGGAAGATTGATGTCAATGAAAACGCCAAAAACACTGCGTGGTGTAACCAACTACCGGAATTTAACCACAATGAATTTCTAGGTTGGTCTTCTCATCCGGTTGAGAAGCCATTTGCGGTAATTGATCTTATCTCATCTTTTGAACATGAGCGTATTTTGAAGCGATTTGATGTAACAGACAGAATGCTTTCTGGAAGGCGACCCAAAGCCATTCGAGTTGAAGCGGTGGGCGAGAGTGTTCTAGAACAGCTACTTTACCTAGTTTTACTCGGTGACTATGCAACAACTTACCTTGCTGTTTTGAATAACGTCGATCCAGCGCCGGTAGATTTAGTCGAAAAATTTAAAAAAGAACTTGATGCATGAATGATCTTCCAACTTTTGATACCACAAGTTTTTCTGTAGATTCCTATGCGAAGCGTATCGAAAAACCGTGGGGTTATGAAATTCACTGGGTTCCGGAAGATGCACCATACATGGGGAAGGTGCTTCATGTTAACGCTGGCGCACAACTTTCTTTACAGATACACGACCAAAAACAAGAAAGTTGGTTTGTTATGGATGGTGATGCTGTGGTTGTTTGGGAAGACAATAAAGGCGTGCTGGTTGAAACAAGACTAGAGCCTGGCAAAGGCTATAGCACTAAAATTGGCCAACGCCATCGTCTACGCGGGGTAACTGACTGCGATATTCTAGAAGTTTCAACACGTGAAGTAGGTACAACTTGGCGCCTCGAAGATGATTACGCGCGTCCACACGAAACACCTGAACAGCGCCAGCTAGAGCGCCAGTAGAAATCTACTCGTGGCGCAGGGCGTAAATAGGGTCTTTGTGGGCGGCACGAATGGCGGGCCAGGTTCCGAAGATGATACCTACAAGTAGTGAGACGCCAGCGGCTAGGGCAATAATCCATAAGTCCATTGCCGGCTGTATGGCGGTTTGACTACTAATTACGTAACCGGCTACAAGGCTTAAGAGTATTCCAAGAACACCTCCGGTGA
>DAIUJM010000011.1:0-23993 GCA_036848695.1 Candidatus Saccharimonadota bacterium | reverse complement strand
TCAATAATAGCAAGTGCCGCTTGTCGCCGTTCTTCATTAAGAGGAGGGTACTCACGTGTTTCGGTAGTCGTACACATTGAATTAATAAAAGAGGGGAGTTTAGCCTCGTAGTCAGCGAGCATAATGTAAGCCGCGTATTGCCCTTCTGGAGAAGTCGCCACTCTATCAGTTTCATATAATGCCTCTGGTCTGCTCATGAAATCGCCTCCGCGCCACCAGTTATTTCTGCAAGTTCTTGAGTGATTGCGGCTTGACGGGCACTGTTCATGGCGAGTGTGAGGTCATCAATAATTTCACCGGCGTTATCGGTTGCGTTCTTCATGGCCAACATGCGCGAAGAATGCTCTGATGCGGCAGATTCTAACATATACTGCATCATAGTAACTTCGACAAAACGCTCAGTTACTTCTTCTAGCACCTTTTTTGGAGTTGGTTCAAACACTGCGTCTTCCAAATGCGAAGGAAGCTCTGCGTCTTCAAATGCAACAGGGAGCAGGCGAGCGGTTCGTGGCACTTGGTTTACGCTAGAGATGAAGTCTGTGTAAACAATATCCACCGCATCAAATTCACTTTTTTGAAAGCCATCAAGCGCAGAGATTAGAATAGGGCGAAGATCTTCGGCAGTCGGGTTATCAACAAAATCGTGATACGCACCAATAACTTCGAGGTTATGAATTTTTGCAGTGAATGTAGTGGCTTTTTTGCCGACCGTAATAATTTTGTTGTTTATTCCAGCTTCGGAATCTTTTTTCAACTCTGCTGTGAATTTCTTCAACAAACTTGCATTGTAACCACCGGCCAAACCACGGTCTGAAGCGACCACAATCAATAATCGATTTTTTATAGCCCGGCGTGCAAAAAGAGGATGTTTAGTCACATCAGTCAACTGACGAATACGTGTAAGTAGTTCGTTTGCGATCTTAGCAAACTCACGAGACGCCACCGCTGCTTCTTGAGCACGACGCAACTTAGAAGCTGCCACCATTTCCATGGCCTTAGTAATCTGTTTAGTATTTTTAACAGATGTAATACGTTGACGTAATTGTTGTGTACTAGCCATTTATTTTGCTCTTAACCTTTGTCCTTGTAGAAGTAGTCGTTCCGCCTTTAATTCTTCCCATGAAGGATCTGTTGCAAATCGTAAAATCTCGAACCGGGTCGCAACATCAAGTAATGCTTTTGCAGCATTTTGATGAGAAACATTACCTACAACATCAAAATCATCTCGTCGCACATTGATAACTACATCTTCAATAGTTGAAGCTAATACCGATGGCAACGGTGGGCGTAGCACCCCAGAACGATGGTCCTCGTGCAATCGAACTAAAGCATCTGTCAATCCAGTTGGCTCTTCAGCAGCTTTATATACAGCCAATCGAGCAGCTGCATACGCTTCTGATAGTTCAGGAGTATTTGGCGTAAATTTTTCATAAACACTCGTCTCGGTTACTTCGACTAGTCCATGCATTGATAACATCTTCATTTCTGCCTCCCGCGCATAGTTACTAAATTAATCATACTGGATTCCGTATCAAGTACGGAATGACGAAAAAATAAGCCTACTCTTAGCTCATAGCTCATGACTCTTGACTCACCACTTCGTTAAAGTCGCTCGCGACGGCGTTGGCTAGTTTTAGAATCAAGTCGTGAATTTTACCTTCAACTTTTTGATCACCTTTATCAAGTTCGGCCATTTCTTTCTTGTGTTGTGCATGGAGGTTAGAAAGCAAGTTCTTCTGGGCTTCTTTAATCTTTTCTACGGGCACCGTGTCGAACGCGCCTTCGTTAGCGGCAAGTAGCGTTGCAGCTTGTTCCCAAATAGCAAGTGGTGAATACTGGGGCTGCTTCAAAATCTCAGTCAAACGTCGACCGCGTTCAATGCGCTGTTTTGTTTCTGCATCAAGATCGGTAGAAAACTGTGCAAAGGCAGCGAGTTCACGGAACTGAGCGAGTGAAAGCTTGATACCACCTGATACTGATTTAATGGTTTTAGTCTGAGCAGCACCACCTACACGAGAAACGGATGTACCCACAGAAACCGCAGGGCGTATACCTTGGTAGAACAGATTGGTTTCTAGGAATATTTGACCATCGGTGATTGAGATAACATTGGTTGGAATATAGCCGGAAACATCACCAGCCTGAGTTTCAATAATCGGTAGGGCGGTCAGTGAACCGCCACCCTTAGCATCAGAAAGTTTTGCGGCTCGCTCAAGAAGGCGAGAGTGCAGGTAAAATACATCACCCGGATAAGCCTCACGTCCAGGTGGGCGACGAAGTAACAGCGACATTTGGCGATATGCAGCGGCATGCTTAGAAAGATCATCATAAATAACCAGTGCATGTTCACCGTTATCTCGGAAGTATTCACCCATAGCTGCACCAGCATATGGTGCAAGATACTGCATAGAAGCAGGGTCAGACGGGGAAGTAGCAACCACAATAGTTTGATCCATCACCCCTTCACGCTTCAAACGTTCAACAAGTCGAGCAACCTTGGCATTCTTCTGACCAACTGCAACATACACGTTAATAATTCCAGTTTTTTGCTTGGCCTGATTTATCATTGCATCCACAGCAATGGCAGTTTTTCCCGTTTGGCGATCACCAATGATAAGCTCACGTTGACCACGTCCAATCGGTACCAATGCATCAACGGCAACAATACCAGTCATAACTGGTTCGTGAACCGATTTACGATCTAACACGCCAGGTGCTTCTTGTTCAATCAGGCCAACATGCTTACTTTTAATCGGCGCGCCACCATCAATTGCTTGCCCAAGTGGATTGACTACGCGGCCAACTAGTTCAGGACCAACCGGGATTTCAAGCACTTTACCGGTAAGATGCACCTTGGAACCTGCTTTGATTTTGGTATCTTCACCCAAAATAACCGCACCAATTTCATCCTGCATTAAGTTGAGGGCAAAGGCCGTAATTCGGGAACCGTCAGTCGCCTCAATTTCAATCATTTCGTTATATCCAGCTTTTGAAAGACCGTAGATCCAACAAATACCATCACCAACCCTAATCACTACACCACTATCTTGAGTGGTTCCAGCATGCTTGAGTTCTTCAATTGCCGCTCGCAGTTCACCTGATAATTCTTTCATAGAAATTTCCGCCATTATAATACTCCTTTACGCTCTTAGCTTTGCTAGTTTTGTTTTTAATGAAAGGTCTAGTTCCATATCTGGAGCATTCACAATGACACCACCAAGAAGGGTCATGTCAATTTCTTCGTGTAGAATCACTTTTTTAGCTCCGGTAGACGCTTTAACACGCTCTGAAATTGTATGTTTGAGTTCTTCGGAAAGAGGGAAGGCAGTTCGTGCTTCAGCTTCGACTATACCGTGAACGCGGGCGTATTCCGCGGCAATATCTGCTAAAATTTCATCAACCTGAGAATGCAAGCGATATTCAAGAACCAAAGCGGCAAGCTCTTTAACCGCCTTCTGAGCGCCAACTTTTTCTAGGCGAGCCACGAACCCTCGAGCAATAGCAATACGATCCATAGCCATTAGGCATTCTCCTTAAGGGCTTTTTTAATCAACGCTTCGCTCTTCTTCACGTCAACCGATTCACCAAGAACCGCTGCTGTAGCTTCGGCAACTAGACTAAGTGTTTCTTTCTTCAGTGCTTCGCGGGCTTTCACAACTTCAGCTTCAATCTGAAGCTTTCCATCGGCGATTATTTTTTCAGCCTTAGTCACAGCAGAACTTTCGGCATCAGCAACAATTGCGCCAGCTTCTTCGCGACTCATGTCAATAACTTCTTCGGCTTCTTTGCGCGCCTCACTCAACAAACCAGCAACACGCTGTTCAGCTTCTTTATTTTGCCGACTCAGTTCTTCGGCCTTGTCTAGACTACTTTCAATTGTTTTTCGGCGAGTTTCTAACGTATCCACGATTTTACCGAATGCAAACTTTTTAATAATCAAGAAGAAAACCAAGAACGTAGCGCCTTGCGCAATAATAGTCCAGAAGTTTAGCCCTAGAGCGGCAATACCTTGTGGTTCGGCAGTTTCGGTCGAAGCGAGTATGGTTAGTATTTCTATCATTTATATTCTCCGTTGGGGTTTTGAAATACGAAATATGAAAAATGAAAAATGGGGTTCGCTACAGTCAAACCATATTTCATATTCCTTATTTCATATTTCATTATATCGTTTCTCCTCTTAATATCTTAGTTAGCGGCGATCACGTTTTCGGTCACGCCGCTAACAATCGTCTTCCTAACCAAGCAAAAATGCGCCAAGCAGGAAGGCAAGTAGTGCGGTTACTTCTATCATCGCTGCGATGATTATGATCTGTCCAGCTGCCTTACCGGCTTCTGGGTTACGACCCAGTGCCTTCATATAGTTTGCTCCAACCATACCAAGTGCAAGAGCTGCTGAACCTAGTGCAACGGCTAACATAATACTCTTCCACATTAGTGGATCGGTTTCTGCGAATAATTGAATCATATAGTGTTATTCCTTTTTCTTATTTGATTCTTTACCATACAATCACGCAATCGCCCCGGCCTCGACCTTAGTTTTTGGGGCATCAGGTGCGTGATGTACAGAATGATCTTCGCCGTGATCGGCGTGTTGAATAGAAAGCCCTAGGTACGTCGCGGCCAATATAGTAAAGACGTACGCCTGGATTCCGGCAACTAACATTTCAAACATAAAAATTGGAATTACAGCAAAAGGCGTCATGCCGTTTGGTGCAATCATACTAGTAAATACGGCTATTAAAATTTCACCAACCGCAGTATTAAGAAACAGTCGAAGACTTAAACTAATAATTCGGGTCAGTTCCCCAAGAACCTCTAATATACCAATGAAAAAGTTGATAGGGTTCCACGGTTTGTCGCTAAAATAGTGTTTCAAATGGCCTTTTACACCCTGTTCTTTAATAGAAAGAATTTGTACTAAAAGAATCGCCACAACACTAAGTGCAACCGTTCCATTTAGATCGGCGGTCATCGGTCGGAACAGGGGAGTGCCTTCAACGTGAATCGCAGGACCGACTAATGGCAAAAGACCCATAAGGTTGCTGAACATAATGTAGAAGAAGAACGTTGCAAAGTAAGGCGTGTATTTTGCAGCCTTTTCGCGAGAACCAAATGGACCTTCCAAAAGTGTAATAACATACTCAACAAGCCATTCAACACTGTTTGCCAGAATACTTTTTGAAGGTTTTACGGCCGACCTGCGTGCAGCCGCAAGAAGAATAATCCCCAGTAATACTGTGCACAGAACACCGTAAATAATCGCGTTTGTAATAACAAAGTTACCAGCTTGCTGAATCGGCTCAGCCTTAAGGCTTACATGTATGCCTTCAGCAGCAAACGTTGTAAAAATACTACCCATTAACTAGCCCCTTAACACAAAAACAAGCCCTGGCGGCCTTGTCATCTCGAGCTTGTCGAGAGATCTGGTTCGTTGCATAACCCTTCATCTGATACCATCTTATCAATTAGACCACTCCGACACAACATTGACTATTTAGCTTATGTATGCTATAATTATAAGATAGGGTCGCAACACGGCAATCCTACGTACCCTAATAACACGGGGGAATCACCTCTAGGGAGGAGGTGAATTTGTGAACTGTAAAAAGTTTGAAGTCCTAGTTGTACCCGACGCCACGACTCTGCAATATACTCTAGATTTGCGGAGTAACTGGCGTGGTCTAAGAATAGAGTCGCACGTGGTTAACCACAATCATGTTGTAGTGCTCAGCTGGGAGTCACACTCCGATGGCACACCATGCCAGAATGGTGAGACACCAGATGTTCATGCATTTCACAACCTCTAGTTTTAGACTCCTTCACCTCTACCCGGAGGTAAAACCTCGCGCAAGCGAGAGAGTTGTTTATTCAGGGAGTCCTGATTAAATGGCGAGGGGATGCTATCTACATCGAAAATACGACGACCGTCTTGTTTTTGATGTATCGCGGGAACGATAGCGTGAGTGTACGGTCTCAAAGAAGTTCAGTGAAAACTGATATAACTTGAGAATAGGGCACAACCTGCAAAGAGGCCCACTGGTCGCCGAACCTGGGAGTTACCCAGATCAGTTTCGCACCAGAAGCCTCACATACGTAAGTAGAAAAGAACTACTCTGATGAGTCCTGATACATCTGTATCAACGGACGAAACGTATTGACCTTTTGTGGTTTTTATTGTAGTATTAGCTCATTGCAGATAGTCTGCAATTCCAGCAATGGAACGGTTAGAAAGGGGAGCTCATGCCTCCCGTTATCACACCTGAGGAAATCTTCGACCAAGATCTCCTGAAGGACGACAACAACGACGACACGGGCTCCCGTGACTTCGTGGTTGGCAACCAAGGCTTCAAGCCTTGGAAGGTGGTCATGGCCTTCGTAGCCATGCTCATCATCACCACTGGCGTGATCCTCGGGGTCATCCAGTACAAGAATGACCAGGCTGACGTGAAGCTCCGCAAGGAGCGGATCGACAACGCCCAGCGCGACCTCAACAACCGGGTCGCGACCGAAGGACTCAACGGGAAGTTCACGGCGGTGTTCTTCGTGGGCGCGCAGATGCGTACCCGTTGGGTGTCCAACGACGGCAAGAAGCGCTGCGTGATGAACGTAGCGCCACCAACAGACGACGTGCTGCGCTACAGCACTCTCGATGTCCCGGATGACACGGCTGGGTTCAAGCAGCTCAACGATCCGAACGCGATCGGCTGCCTGACGTCTGGAGGTGCCGGCGGTATAGGTGGTGTCTGAGATACCATCCAGAGGAAGGTTGAGCGCCGGTCGGTTCAAACACTGACTGGCGCTCGCCAGCCTCAAATACGTAAGTAGAAAAGAACTACTCTGATGAGTCCTGATACATCTGTATCAACGGACGAAACGTATATACGTTTTCTTGGATGATAATCTGCAGAGAAGTTGACAGCTCTGCTGTCTTGATGTTTTATCAAGTAGTAACTAGGGCAGTTACCTGGGAAGTATCCCCAACACAACAGGAGAATGCATGACTGAAAAGCACATTCATTCAACAGTCCTGAGACGACGCACTACCGTGGCCGCAGTTGGACTTGTGATAGTAGTATGTATCTGCATGTTCGCTCTACTGGCCCCGGCGTATCGTTGATGGAACCGCTCGGGTTGGCGGTGCGCGTAGCGCATCAAGGAATCGAGACCATGCAGCTCGGCACCGCCAACCCGGAACAATCCAAACATCCTAGGGTGCTACGGAACCTCTGGGTAAAAAAAGTAGGGGGAGCGGGGTCTTGCGACCTTCGAGCGCTGGCTGGCCACCCGGTCAGCGCTCCCACTACTCATCTAACTTTGTATATTTTGCAGGCCTGAAGCGGGGCCTTTTTGTTATACTGTAAATATGATTTCAGATATTTTAGCTCACGCAGGGGAAACGCATTCAACAGTAGCAGAAGCAACCGCTCATAGCGCATCAGACCCGGTTGTTATGTGGCTCATATTATTACTTACTCCATTTGTCTTGGTTGTAATAACACACATTTTCATGAAGCAAAAACTCACCGTTTCAGCTCTGGTAACTGCACTATTTTTAATCACTTTTAGCGTGTATTCATATCAATCTCCTGGAGTTTACACGGCAGTATCGCTAGTAACCGGCTTCTTCCTTGTTTTTGCCCTGATGTTTGCCGGCCTGACCGCAAAAGACTAATTTTACAATCCATTATAAACAGGGGTTGCAAATAATTAAGTAATCGCTTAATATTTAAACATGACTAGTGAACAATACGCCCAAACGTTTCATGCATTAGGTGATAAAACAAGATTTCGTCTTTTTCAAATTCTGGGAGAGAAGAAAGAGATCTGCGTTGGTCAACTTGCCGAAGAACTTGGTATTACCTCGGCCTGTGTTTCTCAACACATGAAGATTCTAACCGAGGCTGGTTTAGTGCGTCGCATTCGCGAAGGGCAGCGTGTATGCTACGAAGTTTCTACCGATTCACAGATGAAGCAACTACTCAGTCATTTAATTTTTGAAAGTAAATAGGAGGGTATAACAATGTCAGATTCAAAAGGTAAAGTAACCGTATATTCCACTACATGGTGCGGCTTTTGCCATCAAGCAAAAGCATATTTTGATAGCATTGGTGTTAAATATACCGACATTAATGTAGAAGAAGATCCTGCGGCCGCAGAAGCCATGGTTAAGAAGACCGGGCAAATGGGCGTGCCGGTAATAGAGATCGGCAATGAACTAATTGTTGGCTTCAATCGCCCAAAAGTTGATGAAGCTCTTAAAACTGCAAAATTAGTGTAAATAAGCTACAATTGAGTAATGATAACCAAAAGGGTAATAGCACCACTTATTGTAGTAATAATTCTTTCAGGTATTGGTGGAGTTTTTACCGCTCAAACCATGACTCAAAAGCGTACCCAGCAAACTACCGCAGCCGGTGATATGCAAGTACCGGCAGAAGTAAATTCAGGAACTCAGTCACAAACTTCGGCAGAAACTCAAAGCCTACCAGGTAGATACACCTCCTATAATGCGGAACTGGCGAGTGAAAACTACCCAGTCACTGTACTGTTCTTCTATGCCGCGTGGTGTCCAGAATGTCGTGCATTTAAGCAGGCAATAACTGCAAGCCCCGTACCAGAAGGTGTTCAGGTATTAGAAGTTAACTATGACGATGAGACAGATTTGAAGAAGAAATACGGTGTTACTCTGCAAACTACATTTGTGAAAACGAATAGTTTAGGCGAAAACCTTGGTAAGTGGGTGGGTTACGGCAAAGAAAAAAATCTTAATACGGTTCTTGAGAACCTTTAATGCCTCTGCTGTTTATTTCATTTATTGCCGGAGTTCTTTCGGTACTAGCACCGTGCATTGTAGGCGTGTTGCCGCTACTTATCACTCGAGGAATTGATGAAAAATCTGACAGTAACCGTACGCAGTACGCGAAATTACTGCGTGTAGTTGTTGGGCTGAGCCTTTCAATTTTTATCTTTTCACTACTGCTAAAGAGTACGACGCTACTAATATCAGTACCGCAGTCTACCTGGCGGATTATTAGCGGTGTCATTATTGTGCTATTTGGTGTGTCCGCATTGTTTCCGAACCTCTGGGAAAAGATTGCTACGCGACTACAGCTTCAAAATATTGCCAGCCGTGGACAGATTCGAGCCAGTCAAACTACCGGAACATGGGGAGACTATTTACTCGGAGCTAGTTTTGGACCAATATTTAGCGCCTGTAGTCCAACATACCTTTTGATACTTGCCGTCTTGATCCCAAGTTCATTCCTTAGCGGTGTAGGTTACTTAGTAGCCTTCATAGCCGGACTTTCGCTGGCGATTATTACAATTGCGATCATCGGTAGAAAATTAATTGCACACATTGGCTGGGCGATTAACCCACACGGCAACTTTAAGAAAATAATAGGTATCTTATTCATCTGTATTGGGATACTAATTGCGACCGGTAGCGACAAGCAAATTCAAGCTTACTTTGTAGAAAAAGGCTACTTCGACTGGCAGATAAAGCTTGAAAGCAACTTTACGCAGTAGTGAGCAATGTCACAGTAAAAATTTTTTCTTAGCTTATAGTAGAGCTTAGAGAAAGGAGCGCTATGAGTGAAGCGAGACAGCCATCAGACACACAAGCACCGCCAAGAAGCGAACCCTTAAGAATAGCCGACGAACAAGGCCAAGATCCAAATGGATCTTTTTTTGTAGATAAAATATGGGTATCGGAATACAGTGACGAACTTATTGCAGAAAAAGTATCGGGTATACCAACAGGCATGTTTAGCCTAAAAGAACCTACTGAAGTCGAGATATTAACCACTGTATTTGATGCCCTAGACATACTCCCACTACTCGATGAAATTCAAGCATTTAGAGAACATGGCCTTGAAGAACTTGCTGACATTTGCCAGTATTTGCGTGACAATTTTATCGAATTACTTCGCTTGTCGATTAATAGTTACCGCCAGGATTACATGCCAAGTGATGTCCGTGATATCGAAAAAATAACAAATCTCTATGAAGCAACGACAGCGATCGATCACACAGACGTTTTGAAAGCCCTTAAACTATTGAAAAGTAAACATAGCGGGTCAGTTACTCTCTACAATGCCGAAGCCGTGTTGCGTTCAATGTATCTTGATTAACTGTCACAACTTGCTCTCTCCTCAAATGCTCTGCATACTGTACGTATGGCTTTTGAAGATTTTAAGCAAAAACCGGCCGTAGTGGTTGTCTATACTGGGGAAAATAAAGGTAAAACCAGTGCAAGCATTGGCTTAATGTGTCGCGCGCTTGGTCGTGGCCAAAAAGTGGCATATATTCAATTTATTAAACACTGGGAAGTGGGAGAACACACCTTTATACATAAAATTCAGCCCTTGTTTGAAGATTCACTCTATTTTTATAAAGGCGGAAAAGGATTTTTTAACGCTGGAGATTTAAGCGAAGCACATGTTGATGAAGTACAGCACAAACAGGCCGCCGAAGAAACCTTCCGCATTGCGCTTGAAGCAGCCCAAAGTGGACAATACGACGTAGTGATCTGCGACGAAATAAACAACGCCGTACACGACGGGTTATTGAAGCAATCTGATCTAAAAAAACTACTGCTTTCTCACCACAAAAAAACTAGCCTTTGTGTAACAGGCCGTGATTTTCCGGCAGAATTATTAAAGTACACCGATATTGCCACCGAAATGAAAAAGCTCAAACACCACTTTGACGACCAGTTTATCGCCAACAAGGGAATCGACTACTAGACTGTAAAATTACCGGGGTTACACACAAGCCGGTCATGATATTTTTACGCCCCAAAACGAGCTAGCTTTTAGCAGATTCACAAGGGTAACCCCGCGAAATCGGGCAGAAGCCGTTCTTAACAAAATCGGGTACCAGAGCGTGCCTAAGCTCTGCCTGGGCAGCTTGTATTTCGTCGTCGCTCATCGCGCCTTCAGAAAGTACGGTTACAAAGTAATCCCACGCACAATAAACCGCCTCTGAGTATTCACCTTCGGACGGCTCTTCGCCTCGTTCACGACAAGACTGCAGGTACTGCATGGTATTTTCCGTAAATTGGTGCATCGCATCACAATCTTCAAACTCTGCCCTACATCCAACCGTACGTAACTCTTGATTCACATTCATAACAATATTATACACTATTTATCAAGTTTCTCTGTACCAAGCCGTGCAGTCCATTTATATTATTTGTCTGTCATCCTGAACTTGCTTCAGGAACTAATAAATTAACTACTAGATCCTGAAGCAAGTTCAGGATGACACCATGAAACCTCTTGGAAAAACTGAAGCCGTTAATCTCATTAATTTTGACTGGCAAATCCTAGAGTTAGCTGCCCGAGCCCACGAACGTGATAACCGGTTCCAGAAACAATATTAAACAACTCTTCTTCACTAAACCCAAACGATTCTACAAACCCGTTAACCACCGCCTCGCACGTACCTTCAACCACCTCGTCAACTTGAGCCCTCTTGAGTCCGCCCCTAGCTTTTAACCGGCGTGGTTGTATTTTACTAAATACATGACAGGCTTGATTCAAGGCTCGACTAGCATGTTTTTGTGATGATTTCAGACCATTAACAAGTCCAACTTCCATATAGGCGTCAATCATACTCCGATCTAGAGTACCCATGTACTGCATTCCAAACACGACATCGTGCCAAGCCTGAGCTTCTGAATCAAATAATAAATCACGAGAATTCGGGTCATCGAGCACTTCTGCATGACGTTTGGCGATTAACACTTGTGCCGTATCAAGAACTCGGGGATCACGATAAACACAAAGTAAGGTTCCTGTGGCTTGCAGACGGTCGGAGGTGGTATGCTGATCATCCTCTGCAACTTCCATCAGAGCTGAAACACGTGAACTGAAACACTCGTCTAGCGGACCATACAACCGAGCGAGTTCAGTGTCAGAAATACACTTCTGTCGACCATCATGATCAGCAAACTCATCCGGGTTAAAAAGACGACCGCTCATTTCTGCTACTACACTCACGTAATTTGCCCCTTTGCTCACATTACACATTAACTCTGAAGAGTGTACTAGTTATAGAGCGCGCGGTGCAAGCAGAAGCAATATTATATTGTGTCGATATCTTCAAAAATAGGACCGTTAATACCAAAATAAGCCGGAGTTTGATCGCCACACGGAGGTACCCGTTGAGCTGAGCCTGTATATATATCATATTCGGAGGCATGAATATGCGGAGTCAGATAGTCACGTTCAAACAGGTCGTCACCAGATTCAACCAGGCAGACTCCAAACACATCTTTTAGTAATTTAAGTGAACTATCTAAAGCACCTTCTTGAACAGCTTCCGACACACCACTAGTTACAGTTTCTCCAAATGACATTCCAGCCAGTATAGCAACTACACACTATATTTGACCATACTAAAAAAACGGCGTATTTTAATGAAGGAGGCACATGGTCGTGAATAATGAATTACCACCGCCCGATAAAACTAGAGAAGAACTGCGTCTTATTAAGCCATTCGGCCCTGACGACGAGCCCATAATATCACCCACTCTCGAAGAGCTTGCAGTCATAGAAACGTGGGGAAGTACTTATCAGCCAAAAGAAGAGGAGATATCACCGGAATTATAACGGTGATTTTTTATTTCTGATAAGCCAGTAGGGCACTCGGGAAACGAGCGTATTATGACGGAGCAATTCGAGACAGTTGGTCGCGCAGAAAGTATTACCCCATTAGAAGCACTTGCAAGGGGAGTTCAGCTTGGGCTACTTGATCCGCTGAATATAAGCCGTTTTCATAATCCCGAAATATCCGATACGGGGCCTTCGGCCGGTGTAATTATTCCTGCCTTACGTAGAGCGAGTGATTTTTCACCTGGTGAACTACTTTGGTTTTACGAACCCCCATTGCACCAAATTGCAATAACCATACAGTTTCTAGGAATTGAACCTAGGACCGACTTATTATATTGCGAATCACCGGACACACGTTTGAAGCTGTATATTTCAGACCCTACCTATTTTGGGCTATGGCGTATTCGAGATATTGAACAGATTACTAACATGATCAAAAGCCACCCCGGCACCGGCTATATTTCACCAATGTATTACATAAACACTATCCAAGAAGCAGCAGACCCGGCAACACCTCACGACTTTATTAAAAAGACGACCCGGAAGATAACAGAGATCGCTCGACCAAGGCGCAAACCTTAAATACCTCAGCAATACAAAAGCACTATATACTGTATGGGTGAACAAACGTCAGAAACGCCGACTTATTAATATACTCATAGCACTACTCACGGCGGTAGTTGTGTTACTGCAACAACATGGCTACCTACAGCAACCGGCCATAAACACTAAACAAGTGATTGAACAATCTACCCCTGGGCTCTACCAAGTTACAAAATTTGATGATGGCGATACAATTCAGGTTGACATGGAAGGCAAAAAAGAAACAATTCGTTTTATCGGCGTTGATACGCCTGAAACTCATGATCCGCGCAAGCCGATTCAGTGTTTCGGTAAAGCTGCGGCGGCTTTTACTAAAAATTTAATCGGTGAAAACCGAGTCAGACTAGAAGCCGACCCCACAAACAGTAATCGTGATCGCTACCAGCGGCTATTAAGATACGTTTACTTACCCAACGGAACCTTGGTCAATAAAAAAATAATTGCCGAAGGTTACGGCTTCGCACTTGTTAGCTTTCCGTTTCAAAAAATGGAAGAATTTAAGGCAGTGCAGGTGACTGCGCGCGAACAAAACAAAGGGCTGTGGGGTGGTTGTACAGTAAATACCAGCACTGGCTACAACCAAACAAACCCCGAATAACTACCATTCACCGCCAGCAAATTGAATCTTTTTGTGATTTTTTATACTCCGTGTATATAGCACTTCTAGATCTTTTATCTGCTTTTCTTCAGTGTGCTCAGCAGCGTATTCTTTACTCTTTTTTCCCATAGAACGAATCATTTTTGCATCAGAAAGAATGTTCATAATTTTTTCGGCAAAATCTTGCGGTTCATTTTCAGCAAGCAGCCCGTTGCTATTACTATGAAATATTTCTGAAACATGGGCATCGCACAGAACAAGTGGCAAACCAGCGCCCGCGGCTTCGTGCAACACTAGCCCTTGTGTGTCAGTCAGTGACGGAAAGGCAAAAACATCTGCAGAAGCGTAGACGACACCAAGTTTTTGGCGCTGAAAGTGACCGGTGAAGATTATTCGCTCACCAAGCCCGGTAGCGCGGGCTTTTTGTTCAAGTTCTTCGCGGTAATCAAAGTCTCCTGCAAACAGAAGTTTCACATTCTGATTAGTTGGAGCTATGAAAGATGAATAGGCTTCAAGTAGTAGATCAAGATTTTTTTCTTTACTAATTCGACCGGCATATAAAATAACCTTATCATTTTTTTGTATGCCGTATTTCTTTTTGAAACTTGCTACTTCATTAGCCGTTGGGGCGGGCAGGGGATCAACTCCAGTAGGCATCAAGCGGAGTTCAGACTGGGTATTCCATTCAAGCAACTGTGCCTGATGTTTTTTAGAAAGCACAATAACCGCGTCACACTTGTCGTGCATACTTGTAAGGTATTCGGCCGTCAAACGCTTAATCCAGGTCTTCATTCGGCGATCTTCGGGGATTTCACGGAAAGCTCGTCCCCAGCTTTTTAGTCGGCCTTTTAATACAATTGGCGCAGCAATTGGAAAGGCAAGTATCACTTTTTCTGCGGCAGGATAGTAGTCTACATATTGGTATATATCGGTACTGTACTGAGCAATAACCGGGACGTCATACTTTAGACCCGCCATTAAACCTAGCAAACCGACTTGATTAGGTGTGAAAAAGTGTATGATGTCGAGCTTGAGTTTATTGATCTTCTGCAACTGTAAGGGTGGGAAGAAAACACTTGTTAAGTCATCTTCATACGTCGCACCCTTAATAGCACGGTAACGTATGATATGTCCGTCATCTTCAACGTAATCAGAATCTGGACTCGGCGCAAATATATACACCTCATGCCCAAGTGCTTCCAGGCCAGATCGTGTTAATTCAACTACATAACTTATACCGTTGTTAATAGGTAAATAAGTGTCGGAAAAAAGTCCAATACGCATATGCTAGTTAGTGTACCATTTATTCTTAGTCATTATAATAATGTTTATTATATAATAAATATATGCTTAATTCAACTATGCTATACTTGTGATCAAGAAATAAGCATAAGTAATGAACAAATCTAAAAAACATTCAGTTAAAACGCAAAAACCAGCAAAAAATGCTGTCAAACATATTAAGGTTAAGAAGAGACCAGGAAAAATAGGTTCGTTTATTCACGCTAGCTACGTGCACCTCATGAAGCTTGAAAGATGGCAACGAGTTCTTGTATATGTATTCTGCGTACTGACACTTCTACTCACGGTACATATTATTATTGAAAAATCTTGGAGAGAAGTAAAAAACCCAAATTACGGGGTGAGTTTTTCCGTGAAGTATGCAAAAGAGCTAGGAGTTGACTGGCAAGCAAACTTTATTGCACTACTTGACGACATGCAAATTCGCAACTACCGCTTAATGAGCTACTGGGACATGGTTGAACCAACACGTGGTACATTCAACTTTAGCGAACTTGACTGGCAAATGGACGAGGCAGGAAAGCGGGGTGCGAAGGTAAGCCTGGCAATTGGTATGAGACAACCACGCTGGCCTGAATGCCATAAACCTAAGTGGTATAGTCAGCTCAGTAAAACCGAACGCAATCAAGCGATTTTTGATTTCAACACTGCGGTAGTAGATAGATACAAAGACCATCCAGCCCTGCAAAGCTATCAGCTTGAAAATGAGGCCGTTAACAGTTGGTTTGGCGAGTGTACACCTGAAGACATCGACCAAGAACGCCTTACCAAGGAATTTGAAGCTGTCAAAAAAATTGATTCTTCTCATCCTGTGCTTATGAGCCTAAGCGACCAGCATGGACTACCTCTGAAAACTCCGGTCCCAGATCAATATGGCTATTCGGTGTACCGAATTGTCTGGAACGATAAAACCGGCCCCTTCAAATTTTACGTAACCTACCCGACACCGGTTTGGTATCACCGCTTACGTGCTATTTGGATAGAAACGTTCAAAAAACGAGATATATTTATTCATGAACTGCAAATTGAACCATGGGGACCAGCAGCAACTGTAGACCTGCCCCTTGAAGAACAGAACCGCTCAATGAGCGAAAAACAAATTAAAGAAAACGTCGCCTTCGCACGCAGAATCGGTAAACCAGATATCTACACCTGGGGCGGTGAATGGTGGTACTGGCGCAAAACAACCTTTAACGACCCGAGCATATGGCAGATAGTAAAAAAAGAACTAAACAGACCGTAATTAATCCAGAAAAATTCGGCGTAAGCTTTTCGCTTAAACAATGTCGTGATTTCAAAATTGATCAAACAGACGCTTTGGAATTTTTAATTCAAGCAGTTGGTCTTAGACGTTTCAGATTAATGAGCTACTGGAATGAACACGAAAAGTCGCAGGGCGTGTATGACTTTGAAAGTCTCGACGAACAGGTAAGCCAAATTGAAGCAGTCGGCGGTGTAATCACATTCTGCCTTGGCGTACGCCAACCTCGCTGGCCAGAAAGTCACTGGCCCAACTGGGCTCTTGAGCTGCCCGAACAACAACGGTACCAAGCGCTCTATAAATTCATCGAAGTTGTAGTGAAACGCTATCAACATAAAAGTTGTATCATCAGCTGGCAACTTGAAAATGAGGCGCTCAACCGTAGTTTTGGTATGTACGGAGACTTCAACCGTAAGCGACTAAGGGACGAATACAAACTAGTTGCGAACCTGGACCCATCTCGGCCGATTATCATGAGTACCAGTAACACCTGGGGGTTGCCGCTACGCCGCCCGAGGCCAAAACTGTTCGGCTTTACTTTCTATCAAGTACAGTACGAAAAAGGTGCTTATAGTCATACAAAAATGCCAGCATGGTGGTGGAGCTTCAGGGCTAAAATTATACGCTTTGTGACGTGGCGAAGATCATTTATTCACGAACTTCAAGCAGAGCCGTGGGGACCAAAAGCAATCTGGGAAATGTCGACTGAGGAACAAGATAGATCTATGAGTCCGGAGCAACTTAGTACAAATATTAAACTCGCTAAGAAGACTAATCTACACCCAATTGATCTGTGGGGCGGTGAATGGTGGTACTGGCGCCATCTTCAAGGTGACGACTCTATATGGCAAACAGCTACAGAAAACCTCCAAATAGGGTAACCCTCTATGACAACCCCCTAAAAAAATTAAGATCCTCACTCACACCTAATACATCAAAAACAGCACGACCGTCTCGTTTTTGATGTATTTGATCGATTGCGTCTCTTGATGCGATATACTATTGATAGTTATGACTAAGATTAAATCTGTAGAAAAAAAACCCATAGTAAACCGTCGCGCACGGTTTGACTACGAACTAGGTGAATCAATTTCAGCTGGAATTATTCTGAGTGGCCCGGAGGTTCGTGGTGCTCGACTTGGTCATGTTCGATTAACTGGAAGCTACGCAAATATTAAACAGGGCGAGCTATGGCTTACCAATATGAGCATTTCCATTCCTGAAACCGCGCAAGCCCACGTTTCTGAAAAAGAATTAACTCACGCACGCAAGCTACTGGTTACCAAAAAAGAACTCGAGCAAATTGAAGAGGCTAAGAAACAAGGTATGACCATAGTCCCAACGCGACTATTCACCTCGGGACGTTTTATTAAAATTGAGCTTGCAATAGCCCGCGGAAAAAAGCACTACGACAAGCGCGAAACAATCAAACGCCGCCAACAAGACCGCGACACAAGCCGAGAACTAAAACGATAATGAGTCAAATTACTGACATCAAAATACCAGGAAACGCATCTGATGCAGTAGTATTTGTCCATGGTTTCGGGGTTCGTTTTGATTCACGAGGAATGTTCACAGATATAAGAAATTCGTTACCAAAAACCTGGGGTAGTGTATTGTTTGATTTCTACGAGGCTCAAGAGAATAACGTGCATATAACTTCTGTAGCCGAACAAGTTACACGACTGAAGAATGTAGTACATCGGATCAGGAATCAATATAATACAACTACTATACATCTAGTTGCGCATTCAAAAGGGTGTATAGTAACTGCCCTTGCAAAACCTGATATAAGCGGAGAGGTAGTATTATTGTCACCTCCCGAAAACTTTGGAACAAAACTTGAAAAATATTTCGCACGATACCCTGGCGCAAAAAGAACTGAGACTGAATTAATTATACCCAGAAAAGACGGTACAATAACGCATATTCCTCTATCATTTTTCGAAGAAACTTCTCGAATTAATGCGGAGTTGGCTATGTTTGATTATTCAAAACAACATCCAATTAAAATTCTACAAACGACCCAGGATGAGGTACTTGGTAAGACTGAGTATAGAGATTTGCAGAACGATGAAAATATTGAAATTACTCAAATGCCATCAGATCATAATTTTACAAACCAATATAGAAAAGAATTAATTAAGTATTTGTCGGAAATATTAAATATATAATCCAAACCACCAAACTGTAATTGCTTATACTTTGGTCTCTGTATCCAAAATGATATAGTTACCATGACTTAATGAGGGATTTTGATGGCAGAGCAGCAAAGATTATGGGTTGTCGAGAGCAACGGAACACCGCGAAGCGGAAAAGGAACTATCACCGCCGGACTTGCTGAAGCATTTCCTGGCTCAGCACAAGACGAAACCGGAGCAGACTATAGAGCTGTAACGTATGGCTTAATACTCGATGCTTTGCTCGACCCTGAAATGGATGCACAGACAGTACAAAACATAGTAACTGCGCTTGATCAGTCAGCCATAGCTTCGTACGCAGCTCAGCGGTATGAAATAGTGGCAGAAAATGGCAATGATGCGCTATACACACCCGAAGTGAATAGAATCGTCGGTTTTGTTTCTCCATTTGAGATCGTACGCGCTGCAGTAAAGGACGGATTTTCAAAACGTGTCATGAAGCACGTAAATAATCCTGACACACAATTATTATTTGTTGATGGCCGCAACCTAAGCCCAGTAATTAATAAGATTGAAGGTGCAGAGTTGCTTTTACGCCAATTTGTTGACTGCCAACCGTTAGTAGCCGCTCAACGAGAGGCACTGCGAGCAGGTATAGACTTGAGACTCCCCGAAAACGATACTTGGTTCAGGCGGACACGCGCCGATATTCGCAATCGACAAATCAGTGACGAACGACGAGAAATCGACCCTGTGAGACCCGAGGCTAGTGCTATAGACTACTGGTTCAACACGAGTGTATTAAATGAAACTGCAGAAAAGCTTGCGCGCAGTCGACGCTTGACATTCGCACAGGCATCAATGCTCCTTACCGCAAAAGCAACAGATTTTAGACGCGATGGGCGACATGGAGCTGGCGCTAAAGCAGTAGCCGAGAATCGCCAAGTATACTTCGACACGAGTGAAGTAGGCAAAGCAGATATGTTAACATATGCCAGGAGGATGGTGGACGAAGCTCTTGAACAAAAAGCCGAACTCTATGTTCCACTCCACGATCAGCTATTAGAAGCTCGCTAATCTATTGCTGTAACTCGTTTTTTAATTCATACTACTGTACATGAAGATTTTCAGCTGGAACATCAATGGCATGCGGGCGGTGGTTCGCAAGGGTGAAATACAAAAATTTATGGCGGAGCATCAGCCTGATATTGTCTGTTTTCAAGAAACTAAGGCCGAGCAGGGGCAGGCAGAAATAGATTTCCCTGATTATGAGGAATACTGGAATTCGTCTCGTGCTAAAAAAGGTTATAGCGGTACCGCGATTTTCACTAAAATCAAACCTCTCGCCATTATTAACGATATCCCTGAAGAATTTGTGAAAGCAGGAGGGCTGGTATTAGATAACTTCGGTCACAGTAATGAAGAGGGCAGAGTAATTGCAGCGGAATTTGATGACTTTTACTTAGTAACAGCTTATACGCCTAACGCAAAAGATGGACTCGCACGCATAACGCTACGTCAACAATTTGATAAAGCAATGACGCTATACTGCGCCGATCTTCAGAAGAAGAAACCGGTAATTTATTGTGGAGATATGAATGTAGCGCACACTGAAGATGACCTCGCGAATCCAAAGGCAAACAAGGGTAAAAAAGGATTTAGCGACGAAGAACGTGCTGGCTTTGAAAGCTGGCTTGCAGCCGGTTTTGTCGACACATTTCGCATATTCAAGCAAGGTAACGGCTACTACACCTGGTGGAGTCATTTTGCAAAAAGTCGTGAACGAAACGTCGGTTGGCGCATCGATTACTTCTTAGTTTCCGAAAGCTTAAAAGATAAAGTAAAAACCGCCGAAATTCACCCTAACCAGCTCGGTTCCGACCATTGCCCAATCAGCATTGAACTGTAAATGAAGACTGTTTTAATTCATCCCGGCTACCTAGAAGGTGCAAGACACTTCAAACGGCTCAGCAAGATGCTGGTTGAAAACAATTGGAAGGTAATAATTCACGATTGCCACATAACTACAAAAACACCGGATGTTTCAATACATATATCTCACTCAGGTGGAGTACTTTGCAAGACTTTAGAGCGAGCAAAAAAGCCGAAATTAATTGTTGCACCTCCTATAATCAACCACAAGATAAAACGTAAAATGGTTGCAAAAATATTCGGTGATTTAAGGTGGGCACTAAATAACCACGAACTTGTATTTTGGGCATTCAAGACCACGCTCAGCATTGCCATGATCTTCAGTTACAAAAAATGGTATTTCATGTTAACCAGTATGAAAGAATACAGTCCAAACCTAGATTCAGTTCTTGGCGAACGTTCCATCAAAGTTATCGCTAATTCTGACGATCCATTTTCACGTATGCTCTGCGACGACACGCGTTGTATTACCGCTAAAGGGCACCATGACGATATTTTGTACCGACCAAAACACTATGTTTATGAGGCTGAAAAACTGGTTGCCCGTAGCTAATCAGCTGTTGGCTTTGTAAATTTTTTGCCACCGAGTGCTGATAAGGTAGCTAGGGTGAATGCGCTCAGGCCGAAGAAGCAACTAGTCAGGAACGGATTAGTGAGTAGTTTTCCTGGTGAACAACTAGTGGCAGTGCCCTTGGGTGTGGTGTAGAAGCGGTAGAAGAGTGGAACGTTGTTAACGAGTGCAAACAAAGTGCTGGCCAAGAGAAGAATCAACAATTTACTATATTCATTCCTGCGCTTTTCTTCGTTCTTCATGAGTAGTAAACGTATAGTCCAGGCAAGACTTAAGGTAAAAGAAAGTGTGCCCCAAAAACAAGGCGTTAGCAAGGGGTTAGTTGTTACATTTCCAGTAAAAGATAGTAGCGCCTCTAGACCCTTAGCTTCGTTAGTACAAAAAATCTGCACGTCCCGAAAGATTGTTGTCCAACCAACAAAATTACCCCAAACAAGCGCGAGCGCCTGTAGACTAAGCCAAAATGTAGTTGAATGAAGTAGCTTCTTAACGTTTTGCATCAATGTTAGTATACGCCCATGGCCATACAATAGTAAATGGCGCCAAAAGCGCAATACTTAACTTGGTAGCAGTGCGAATTGTACCGCCACGTTGCCACATAAGTAGGCCAAACACCAACGCAACTACTGTCAAAACGCGAAGTGTAAATAACGCCTGGTCAACGCCTTCGCTCAGACCAACTATAGTGATTGCAAAAACTGTAAATAACAGAGGAAGGTAGCGACTCTCCTGAGCTTGCGCACTTGCTATTGATACACTGTTTTGGGAAGTCACGAGTATTCTATCAACATACATAATTTGAAGTGACTGCTTAATCTGCTTCTGACTGGTTACAACATCCTTCCTGTAGATTACCGCTGGTTGGAGCCGTGAGGCAATAACCAGATGTGGGGTAGCAACTCTTCTAAAATAGCCGACTAGTGTTTTTTGACCGACAAGTAGAGCGCTTTTGAGGTTGTTGCCAACGCACACGCCTTCATTTGCCATAACCGCCTGAAGATTAGAATCCCTAAAGTGAATTACATGTTTTTTGATAAATTCCACATCTACGTTATCGCCACCTTCTAGACTCATGACCAACGAACCGCGGGCGTACTTTTTAATGAACTGCGCCTGCGTAAGCCTTTCGCGAGCGGTTATTACGCGAAACTTTGCAAATTGACTACGCCGTTGATATTTGCGAAGTTCAACAAACAAACGCTTGGAACGGCTTTTCATGAAAACAATTATTTCAAGATGCTGGTAGCTATTTTCTTCAAGATTTTCGAGTGTTTGGAAAACCGCGTCGCTCCTGACATCAATTACAATACTTAGCAACATACGTGGTGAGCGATTCGAAGCAGCACGTAGCTTTTTTGCTTTGGCGTACTGGCGTGCTTCTTTAAAATCACCGAAAATCTGTGCAAAAACAACCAGAAGCACGGTGGCTAAAAGAATTAGTGCCGAAGGTGACTGTAGTACATCAACCATCATCTAACCTCCACGAATTCAAAGAACATTAAGCGACGATCCTGGCTCCAAAACCCACTGCAAGTAAGCAGTGTCAAGACGGGTGATTCATATTCTGCCGAAAATACGGAAGTATCTTCCGGGGTTGTGATCTTATCCGATGTATATCGGTAAACAAAAGCCTTTTTATTCTCAGATTCAACAATCAACTCGTCGCCCGGTTGCAGATCAACAGTTTTACCAAGTACGGGCGCAGTATTATGTCCATAAATAAACGTATTGCCGGCCGCATTACTCGGCAGAGAAGTGCTCCGCGCAAATTGAACTTCGGTATCAGAAAGAGTCCACGTTTGATTCTGCTGATCGTAGATGCCGTCAATCACTGTCAGGTCTATTCCCAGTCGTGGAATCTTCAGCCGGACCGGCTCGCCTCGAACAGCCAATAACTTGGCTTTCTTCGTTATCTGCGCTGACGGCATAGTCGCCACCTGCGCCGAAACCGGTACACGCACAAATTGACCCGCAAAACTTATCAACACAAAGGCAGAAAGGTGCAAAAATACCACTTTAAAAAGTAGTGGTATTCTTTGCATGTTCATATTCCTACCCGTTACCCTTTGGATCCGAATTAGAAGAACTTAGTGTAAAGCTTTTTGGTAATTATGCTCAGTAGAGCTGTTGCAGCAGAAAATGCACCAATCATGACTGCGTAATTTGCACCCGAAGTCTTTGGTAGTGCTACAGCAGTAAACGCTGGTGTTCCAGCTGAAGTTACAGTTCCGCTACCACGACCACCAACTGGAAGCTCTGGATCTTCAGTCTCACAGACAGGTATGGCGTCGTAGACCGGGCCACCTTCATCATCAAGATCAATAGTGATCCTGCCACCTAGTTCATATGACCGAACAACGGTTTCGCCGGCTGCAATCTCAATAAATTCATCATTAACATAAGCAGAACCAGTTTCACCACCAATGTTTACAAATGTTACGTCTACACCAGTGTTGTCTTGGTTGCAAGAAACGTCAAAATAAACATCAGCTGGATCGTACTCGTCTTCAAATTCAGGGAACCCGCAGTCTGCGTAATAAACGGCCTGACCAGCATCAGTCCAGTTAAGCCCGTCTTCCAAGATGCCAGGTACTGGTGGAATGATATCACCCCAATCGATCTTAACTAGTTTGAGTGCAGCGGCTTGTGCTTCAGTAGTTACCACAGGTCCAGTATGTTGGCTATGATCGTTGTTTCCAACACCGTCAATTTCGCTGAAAGTTTGGCTAAACGGTACCGACTGATAAGGGTTTGATGCAGAATTACTGCGATGACAAAAGTATGTTGGTAAATTTGCCGACTGCGCATTCACAGATTGTGTTGTTACGTTCTGGGTTAGGCCAAAAACTACCGTGGCTACACCGAGTGTTAGTATTAGTTTTTTAAACATAGAACTCCTTTTCGGCCAACTGGCCGTTCCCTCATTATTTGTACAATTTATAGATATGATTTTTCTGTCTTATCT
>DAIUJM010000010.1:8406-24406 GCA_036848695.1 Candidatus Saccharimonadota bacterium | reverse complement strand
GTTCAATTGTAATTTCTTCATATCTACATTGTATTGTAGCAAAACTTGGTTAGTAGGTATAATGGTATGTAAGCGGGTGGATAAGAAAGTGAGGGTACGAAGATGGCAAAGGCTGCAAAGACGGAAAAAAAGTCGCTGGCACAGAAAGAAGATAATGCTTCCGGTAGAGAAAAAGCATTAGGGCTTGCAATGGAACAAATCACCAAGCAGTTTGGTGATGGTGCCATTATGAAGCTGGGTGAATCACATAAGTCAGATGTTGATCTGTTTAGTTCAGGCGCACTTTCAATTGACTTGGCGCTAGGCGGTGGTTTCCCAAAAGGTAGAATACTTGAAATTTATGGACCTGAAAGTTCGGGTAAAACAACACTGTCTTTGCATGCGATTGCAGAAATTCAAAGACAGGGCGGTACGGCAGCTTTTATTGATGCCGAACATGCGCTTGACCCTCAATATGCTAAAAGACTAGGTGTTGATATAGAAAATCTGTTTGTCTCTCAGCCAGATAACGGCGAACAGGCTTTGGAAATTTGTGAAACCTTGGTGCGTAGTAATGCGGTTGACCTGGTAGTGGTTGATTCGGTAGCAGCACTGGTACCGCAGGCCGAGATTGAAGGTGACATGGGTGATAGCCACATGGGTCTACAGGCGCGACTTATGAGCCAGGCGCTGAGAAAACTTACAGGTATAATTAACAAAAGTAAATGTACCGTTATATTCATTAACCAAATTCGAATGAAGATTGGTGTGATGTTTGGCAATCCTGAAACTACTACTGGCGGTAACGCACTCAAGTTCTACGCTTCAGTTCGAGTTGATATTCGCCGAATAGGCCAAATTAAAGACGGTGAAAATATAATTGGCAACCGTACAAAAGTTAAGGTTGTTAAGAATAAAATTGCTCCGCCTTTTCGAATTGCTGAATTTGACATTATGTACAACGAAGGTATAAGCAAAACTGGTGACGCGGTAGATCTGGGTGTTCAGTACGGAATTGTTGGTAAGGCCGGCGCCTGGTTCGACTACAACGACGCCAAAATTGGTCAAGGCCGAGAAGCCGCCAAAAATTACCTAAAAGAAAATCCAAAAGTTTTGGAAGAAATTATTAAAAAAGTTAAAGCCGAGGCGGCTAAAGCCGAAGAATAGAACAAAAAAGGTGGCTGTTTGAACTCTAAAAAGAACTGTTTTCTATGACGGCGACAAATCATGCCTTAACCGGTGCTTGTGTTGCTACGTTTTTAAGGCAGCCACTGTTGGCGTTGCCAATTGCGTACATGAGTCATTTTGCGTGCGATGCAATCCCCCACTTTGGGGTGGATATGCGCTTTAGAAGTAAAACCATGTACTGGTGGTTGACGATAGATGGTTTGATGGCAATTGCAGCGGCAGTCTTGTTACTGAGCTTCGGTGTTAAGCAACCAGTTTTTTTGGCGGTTGCTGGGTTTGTGGCCATGTCTCCTGATCTTGCTTGGCTGTACTACGGGCTAAAAGGTGATCATGGCAAGTCCCATAAGTACGGTAAGGTGACTCAGTTCCATTCATGGATCCAGTGGTATCAGAAGGTTCCAGGGATATTTATTGAGTTCGCTTGGGCGACATTAATGGTTACGCTCGTTTGGTCAGCTCAGTAATAAGAGGTTAAAAACCTAAAAAGCGTTACAATAGTTTCATGGCACTCAAGATAGTTTCGGCTGGGGAAAGTGAAGCATCTAAAGCATCAGCTCGGCGAAAACAATTCAATGATGATTTAACGAAGTTAGTCGTGTCTAAAATTACCCAACAGGTGAAGAGGCAAGACAGGTATTCGGTGTACGTAAACGGAGCCTATTCATTTTCGTTACACGAACATCAATTGGCTGGTTCAAAGTTGCGTAACGGTGTTGTACTAACAAAAGATGAGCTAGAAAATTTTGCGAATGAGTCGCAATTTGGAAAAGCCTACGAACGGGCGTTGAATTACGTTATGATTCGCCCGAGATCTGAAAAAGAGATCAAGGAGTATCTAACCCGTACCTTTTTGTACCCAAAACCAAAAGTATTTACTGACAAATCTGGCCAACGTCACATTAAACCTCAAATTGTAGATAAAGAACAGACACGTCATATGATCAACCGGGTGGTCGAAAGGCTACAGGAGAAGGGATATATCAACGACGAATCTTTTGCTCGTGCGTGGGTGCAATCACGCCAGCTTACTAAGAAAACAAGTATTAGAAAACTCCAGCAAGAATTACAGCACAAAGGAGTAGGTTCTGAAATTATTGCGACAGTTTTGCAAAAACAAAATGAAAATGAATTACAAAATTTGCGAGACCTTATAAAAAAGAAAAAACGTCTCCCAAAATATCAAGATAAGGTAAAATTAATGCAATACCTTGCCCGTCAAGGCTTTCGGTATGACGACATTAAAGAAAATTTAGATTCCGGAGATTTGTATGACGAGTCTTGAAGCAGCAGGCAGTCTGCAAGAAGAAATCAACAATGCACATACGCAACTAGAACAAGGTGTTCGCAGTGCGCGTAAGTGTGCTGTAGATTCTTTAGCCCTGCTTATTACAATGCGTGCGGATTTGCAACAAGGAATTGTGTTTGCTGATGAAGTTAGTCAATCAGGGTTGCAACAGCTGGTGCAAGATCTTGACGAAGAGATCCTAGGTTATCGAGAAGCTGTTGGACATATTGCTGATTCCGAAGCATATGTTACCGCGTTTAGTCCTCGGCAAGCTGGGTAGAAGAGCTAACTTCGGAACTAAGAGCTGTTTGTTGGTTTTTGCGGAATGGATTCAATGCTTGGGTTAACTTCAGCGGTTCTTGGACTGTGCTGGATTTCACAACAATATAGTTGTCGGTCAGCTCTACAATCTGTGTGCGGTGGATAATTAGGTTTGAATTGGTAATATTCTTCAGAAGCGACTGTGAAACATGTATTTTTTGAATAAAGAATCCTTCAGTCTCAAGGGTGTATTCGATTACCTTACCAAGTTTTTGTTTTTGTTCATCAACAACCGGCAGGCCTATTATTTCGAACTTAAGATCTATAACTTCTTGCAGTCGAACAAGATCTTCGTCTAGCGGCATAATATTGTCGGCACTATCAACAATAATACCCAGTGGGCCAATCTCTCGAATGTCACTTGCGTGCAAAACACTCGGTTCCTGTATACGAGTTCCGGTGGCGTAATACGCTATAATTTGTAGTTTTCGTGGGTCGATAATCGCCTGTGCAGTTGTGCCCAGTTGCCCGCCATTTTGTAAACTCATGATGGGTGTATTTTGCAGTTGCGTGTTCAGTACAAGCATAGTTTCTATTGTACTCTAATCATCAAGTGCATCTGTGTTATTTTTTTCGCTACGATCTGCTTATGCTTTTTGCTATACTAGTTTCAAGATGAACGTAACAGACAAAACTATCAAGCAACTCTTGGTGGAACATAAGAAACTCAGTGAGGCCGAACTTGCGAAATTAGAGCAGGCGGCCAAGCAACAGAAAAAGTCACTGCAAGATATTGTTATTAAACGCACCGTTGCAACAGATGAAGAAATTGCACAGTGGTATGCAAAATCTGCTGATATACCGTTTATTCAGCTTGATTCTAAAAAAATTGACCCTAGCCTACTGAAGCTAATTCCAGAAAGAATTGCTCGCAGATACAGTGCTGTGTTGTTTGGCGAATCCGACGGTATTAAACAGCTAGCCATGGAAGATCCTGACGATCTTCAAGCAGTTGATTTCATTCAAAAACAACTTGGTTCTAAACCAGCTTTATATTTGGCAACAAAACAAAATATAACCTCAGCACTTGAACTTTACAGAGACGAGATGAGTTCTGAGCTAACAAAGGTTATAGCAGAAGACATAGAAGGTGAAAGTGAACAGGTTGAAGTAAGTGAAGAAGATGTTGCCGAAGATTCACCGATTGCCCAAACCGCTACCCTGCTGATTGAATATGCCATTAAGGCTGGTGCTTCAGATATTCATATAGAACCCAGGGAAGAATATGTTCAAATACGTTACCGCATAGACGGGGTACTACAAGAAGCAGATAAGTTGCCAAAAAAGGTTCAAGCAGCTCTTTCGAGTCGACTTAAAATTTTAGCAAATCTTAAAATAGATGAACGGCGGATTCCGCAAGATGGGCGCATTAAAATATCACAAGGCGGAAAAGTTTATGCTCTGCGTGTTTCTACTCTGCCGATTGCAGATGGTGAAAAAATTGTCATGCGTATATTAGACGAAAGCAATAAAGCTCTTAACATGGAAGAGCTTGGTTTTTGGGGCTGGTCACTGAAAAAAATTAGTGAAGCGATCATTGAACCACATGGCATGATCTTAGTTACTGGTCCAACTGGGTCTGGCAAGTCCACTACCCTATTTAGCGTACTTTCACTGCTCAATAAGTTCACCGTGAACATTTCAACAGTTGAAGATCCAATAGAATATAAAATTTTTGGCGCAAATCAGACGCAGGTTAACAGCAAGGCTGGTATGACGTTCGCCTCTGGGCTACGCGCACTGCTTCGACAAGATCCTAATATCATAATGGTTGGTGAGGTTCGTGATGGTGAGACTGCTGATATGGCAGTTCAAGCGGCGTTGACTGGTCACTTGGTGTTTTCCACACTTCACACAAACAACGCAGCTACCTGTTTACCACGTTTGCTCGATATGGGCGTGGAGCCATTCCTTATTGCCTCTACTGTGCGTGCTGTAATTGGTCAGCGCTTGGTGCGTCAAGTCTGTCAGTCGTGTCGGATTCCTTACGTCCCGGATGAAAGTGAACTTAACCAAATTAAAGAAATGTTTGGTATTGGTACGGCTGACGAATATAAAAAAATTCACGATCTTGAATCCGTAGCCCTGGCTGAAGGGATCGGCAAAGACGTTTCAGAATTGGCGACTGACGGCAAAACAATCAAGCAGTTTTATCGTGCCAAAGAAGATGGCTGCACTGCCTGTGGGGGCAAGGGCTACAAGGGACGTATAGGTATATACGAGGTATTGGAAAATTCTAATGAAATCCAACATCTTATTATGGGTGACACAACCGCAGATGTGATTCAAGAAAAAAGTATAGAAGATGGTATGGTAACAATGCAGATGGACGGTTTAATTAAAGCCTTGCGTGGTCGTACGACAATTGAAGAAATCCTAAGGGTTACAAGGGAATAACATGGCAAAATTTCAGTACATAGCAACAGGTGGTTCAGGTAAAGAAGTCCGAGGTACTGTTGAAGCAGAATCTCGCGACGCAGCTTTAGAGCTACTCAATAAGCAAGATATTCATGTTATTAGTGTGCAAACCGCAAAGAAATCTAACTTTTTAAACGCCTCTATTGGCGGCAAGGTAAAAATAAAAGATCTTGTGATCTTCACGAGGCAACTGGCGACATTAGTGAATGCAGGAGTACCATTGGTAAAAAGTTTGAGCACACTTCAAACCCAAACGACCAGTAAAATGCTCAAAACACAACTCGGCCAAGTTGTGAAAAAGGTTGAGGCTGGATCTGCTCTTGGTGATGCGCTTTCTGATCATCCAAAAACATTTTCACCAATTTACGTAAATATGGTTCGCGCTGGCGAAGAAGGTGGTATTTTAGACGAGGTTCTAGAACGTCTAGCGGTTCAACAAGAAAAAGACGCCGCGATTCGAGGAAAAATTAAGGGTGCTATGACTTACCCGGCCGTTATTTTTACAATAACGTTCGTTGCGTTCTTCTTCTTAATGACGACGATTGTTCCGAAAATTGGCGATATTATTACAGATCTTGGCGGCGAAGGTGCTGAGCTACCTGTTTATACTCAAATACTACTGAAAGTAAGTAATGTCATGAAACAGCCATCATTTATTCTTAGCATGGTAATCGTTCTACCAATTGCCATCACGATTTTTCGGCGCTGGACGAAGACAGTAAAAGGTCGGTTTATATGGCACACTATTGTACTCAAACTTCCAATAGTTAAGACACTGGTCACAAAGGTGGCTATTGCGCGATTTGCACGAACCTTTTCATCTTTAATGGGCGCAGGTGTGCCAATTGTGGATGCAATTAACACTACAGCAGGAGCTATTGGTAATGCTGTCATAGAAAAAGAACTTACTGATAGCGCAAAGGCAATTAAGGCGGGTGAACAGCTTTCCACGCAGTTAGAAAAGAGTAAGCACTTCCCGCCTTTAGTCAGTCAGATGCTAGCGGTCGGGGAAGAGACGGGTCAAATGGATAAGATTTTAATTAAGGTGGCAGAGTTCTACGAAGAAGAAGTTGACACCTTTGTTGGAGCCCTTTCTTCAATTCTTGAGCCAGTGATGATTGTGGTACTTGGTGCAATTGTTGGTGTTATTGCAGCTAGTGTCTTCGGGCCTATTAGTAGCATTTCTACGAATATCAACTAAATTATTCACTTGACAAGGGTGATAAGCATAAGCAATAATACCAAACAGGATAGAACAGCTACCTATGTCTGTTCGCCGTAAAACACCAATTACACCTAAGGAGGGTGGGCAAATATGAAAATTAATAAAGTGAATGCAAAAGGTTTTACTATTGTTGAACTTTTGATCGTTATTGTGATCATCGGTATTTTAGCAACAATTGGTTTTGTAGCATTTTCAGGTGCTCAGAACAAGGCAAACAAGAGTGCCGCAGAATCAACTCTGAGCCAAGTTAAATCAAAGCTCGGTGAATATTACGCAGAAAACAACACGTACCCAGCCGACAAAGCTGCTGTTAAGACTTTCTTAACAAGCGATGAAGGTGGCAACAACACTTCACTTGATTCTAAGTTCGGTGCTGCTGCTGACACAAGCTTTGTATACGCTTGTGATGCAGATGGTTGTGACGCAGGATTCTCACTTACCGCTGATGACGCACAATGGGGTTCAAACCCAGCGGGTGACATTACGGTTACTAACTAGATATTGTTAGTGTATACATAAAAACAGAGCCATACTATTGGCTCTGTTTTTTTACTATTCAAGGGTGGTATTATAAGAATAAGAATTATGAGGAAATCGAACACAACAATTCGAAATGTAGATGGTTTCACTATTCCCGAGGTTCTTATGGGGGTAGTTATTTTAACCGTTGTTTCGGTAGCTGTAATGAGTGCTTATTACGCCCTTATCAGCGCAGCTGCATCGGCTCGAATGCGCTCTGCAGCACTGGGTATTGCGACCGAGCAACTTGAATATCTACGATCGCTTCCATACGATTACCTTGCCCTTCAGGGCGGGTCTATTAATTCCAGTGGTCTAAAACTTCCTGCAACATTCGAACGGCAGAGCGGCGCTTATACATTTGTTGCAACTACAAATATTCAATATGTTGACGATGCTTACGATGGGTGTTTAACGTATCCAGCCTCTCAGAGCTACTTGTGCAGAAATGGCCCACCAAAAAGTGGTTTGCCAGTTGACACTAATCCACGTGACTATAAACTAGCCGATGTAACTATTCGTGAGAAACGTTCAGGCAAAGAGGTTGCAAAGGTTAGTACTCAAATTTCAGCTCGAGTCGCAGAGACAGCTGGCAATACCGGAGCATTGCTTGTGACAGTTACATCCACAAATGGCGAGCCAATAGCGGGCGCTACGGTTACTGTGACGAACAGTACTTTGTCACCTACTATTTTGCAGTCTAATACAACGGACTCTAACGGTGTTGCTATTTTTCTAGATGTACCACCTGACAGTGGAAAAGATTTTGTAATTAATGCAGCAAAGACGGGGTATAGCAACCTCAGCACAATTTCCGCTAGCGGAAGTCTTGTACCAACATATCCTAATATTAGTGTTATTGCGCAGACTGTGACAAGTTCAACACTGAGGATTGACGAGCTTGCCGACGACAGTTTACGAATTCGTACTTTGGCAGCCTCAACGGGTTCAGCCTTAGCCAATCAACAAGTCACCCTTAAGGGAGGGGTTAAGCTTTACACAAATATAACAGACCAAACATATAGTTACTCACAAACAATAACGACTGGTGCAACTGGTGAAATTACGTTGCATAACTTGACTCCCGGCCCATATTTTTTGTGCTACGCGACATCTCAAATTTGTGCCCCAGGGTCGTATTTGGTTGTTAGTAATAGTGCATATGGCGACAGTGTTTTACAACCTGTTATGATTTCAGCCGGCACAGTCAGCGAATCTGGCAGTGGTCCAATGCAACTTGTTGATGCGTATATTTCAACAAGTAGCTCGCACGTTCGCCTTACTTCAATCGACCCAACTATGTTTTCTCAATCAGCAGATCTATCGGCAGTGAGCATACGGATTAATGGCGCAAACCTATCAGGCTCTACGGTTATATTGCGACAAGGTTCAACCAATCTAACAACTACTGTACTCGGAGTCGATCAGTCGTCCGAAATTCAGCGTACCGTTAACCTTGCTGGTCAATCAGGCGTTTGGGATGTGGTTGTTTCAAATGGTGGTTCTACGGCAGTTCAGTCTGGACTTGCCCCAGGTACTATAGGGGGTATCAATGTTACGCCGTAAGTTGCACAACTCAGGGGGTTTTACGGTTGGCGAGTTAATGGTTACAATTGTCCTTGTTTCGGGTGTTCTGCTGACATTTAGCATGTTTTTTGCTGATAATTTTCAAGGATATTTAAATCTACAAACAAGCACTGTTCGATCTAATGAAATTAGTAGTGCCCTTCAGCGGATGACACGTGTGTTGCGTGGCATGCAATCTATTTCTGACGCTCAGTCAAATACCTTAACTGGATATGCGTTTTTTACACCGCGTGATTCAACACTATCTAAGGTGAGGTACTTCTATGAATCAGGATCACAGAATTTAAAAGTCGGTGTTATTCCTGCAAGTGGTTCAGCTCCTAACTACACATATAACGTTCAGGACGAACAAATTAGTACTATTGCAAGTAATATATCAGATGGTTCAGCAATCTTCCGTTACGTTAATAGTGATAACGAAGAAGCCGAATTTACAGCAGATACATACAAAGATATTCGGGCTATCAAAATTGTGCTTAATGGGTTGGCGGTTAGCGACCGGCAGAGTCCAGTGAATCTACAGACAACCGTTACGTTGCGCAATAGAAAGACGAATTTATGATTAAGCTATTTAGTAGATTTTCAAATAATCTTGGCGGTTTTATTGTACCTACGGTACTTATGGTTATTGTGGTGTTTAGTATTCTCATGATTAGTGTGGCAAGTGTCATTAATGTGACACTGGGAGATGCCGCTCGCAATCAATCTAGTCAGATGGCTCTCAATATAGCAGAGGCGGGCGTAAATTATTATCTATGGCATGTAAGTCACAATAATTCAGATTACAAAGACGGGCAGACAACTCCAAGTGCTCCAGTCGCCAATCTTGGATACGGTCCATATGTTCATAGCTATCGCGATGGTAGCGGAAACGTTGTGGGGACTTTTACTTTATATATTAGTCCCGGTACCGCTGGCTCAAACGTAATAACCGTACGTTCAACGGGTAAGATGAACGGTTCAAGAAGCCCTTCAAGAACAGTGCAAGCTAGAATTGGTGCACCATCGTTTTCTACATATGCTGTGGTAAGTAATTCTCAACTTTGGTTTGGTGATACTGAAATAGCCGATGGTCCCGTACATTCTAATGTTGGCGTAAAAATGGATGGACCGAATAATAGTGATGTCACAAGTTCCAATCTTACATATGTACCGACCAATAGCGGAGCTGGATCGGGTTCTACTAAAGCTGGGGTCTGGTGTGACCCAAATATTACAAATCCAAACTGTATAACTCGTTCGAAAGTTAGTTGGCGGTATCCTGTTCCGAGTGTTGATTTCAATAAAGTCACAACAGATTTATGTCAGCTTAAGAAAACAGCAACAAATAACCAGGCATCAAACTCATGTTCGCAGAGGCCTTCGCGTACTGCAGGCTATATACCACCACGTGCAACAGGTTATAACAGAGCCTATGGCTACCTTATTACGCTCAATACCAATGGGACATATAATTTGAGTAGCGTGAGTGCAGAAAACGATACGAGAGCTAACTATACAAGTGCGTTAACATCAAGTGTTGTAGCAAACAATGTAGCAATTCCTTCCAACGGTATTATTTTTGTGGAAGATAATGTTTGGGTTCGATCAGAAGCGGGAGGGTTTGACGGACGCGTTACAATAGCCTCTGCTCGATTGGCAGTTTCTGGTCAAACCACCGTTTCAGTCGTTGATAACATAAAATATAAAGACCAGTATTCTGGTGGTGATGCAATCGGACTCATTGCAGAAAATAACATAGATATAGCACCCTATGTTCCTGTTCCGCTAACGGTTCATTCTGCAATGATTGCGCAGGCAGGCAGAGTACAATTCAGGCCAGTTTATTATTCAAATTCACAAGCGACTGTTGGGTATGTTACTGAATCACAGCGGCTGAACTTTTTTGGTTCAGTTGCCTCTCAAGAACAGTGGACATGGTCATGGCTACGTTGTGGTAGTCTCAATTCACCATCTTGCTGGAGCGGATTTCGGTACAATGAAACAAAGTATGACGAGAACTTGCGCTATGCTCCTCCACCCAATTTCCCTGTTACTAGCACCTACGATATTCTTGAATGGCGCGAAGTGATAACGGCAGCTTAAATATGTTATTTGTTCAGCCCTTTTAGCAATTGCATCTTATACCTAAAACAGTTATGCTTATAGCAAAATGAAAACGCAGTTATTCTACCATAAAAAACCAATGTTCGGTCTTGATATTGGATCTCAGACCGTTAAGTTTCTGCAGCTTGAAGTGCATGGTCACAAAGCACACGTGTGTGCTTACGGTAGTGTTGCTACTGAGGAGAAGATCATGAAAGACGGGGTGATAGTTAATATTCCAAAGGCGGCCGAGCAGGTTGATTCGCTACTTGCAGAACATGCAAAGGGTACGCTCACTACTAATCGTGTTGTTATGAGTATACCTGTAGCACACGTGTTTACTAGGGTTTTAAGTCTTCCTACAATGTCAAAGAAAGAACTTGATAATGCAGTGCAATTAGAGGTTGAACAGTCTGTTCCAGTGCCGTCTAAAGACTTATATTACGACTACGAGGTTATGGAAACCAGCGACTCAGAAAATATGCTGGTTCGTATGGTTGCATCACCGCGACAGATTGTAGATTCGTACGTTGCTGTTTGTGATTTACTGGGTCTCGACCTCGCATTGGTTCAGACGAACATTCGAGCTGACGCCCAGCTATGTATGCTTTATGAAGATATGACACCTGGTAGCCCATATATTATTGTTGATGTTGGTGGTGATTCAATTGATGTCGGTATTTTAGACGAGACACTGCGTGTAACGGGTACAGTTGAAGAAGGTGGCAACAGCTTGACCGAAGCAATTGCCCAGCAATTACATATTTCGCATGCGAAAGCGCAAAGTACAAAAGTAACAAAAGGTATTGCAGCTGGGCCACAGCAAGAAAAAATTAAAGCTGCCGTTTCGCCAATACTCGATAAAGTAATAGTAGAAATTAAGCGCATGATTCGTTTCTACGAAGAACGTATTCAGGACGGAGCAGATATTTCTCAAATTCTTATTGTGGGTGGTGGTGCGAATATGCCAGGACTTGGTGATTACCTTACTGATGCTACGCACATTGCCACTCGAGTGTCTTCACCCTGGGGTACCCATATCTCATTTGGTAAATTGGAGCCACCAGAGCACGCAGATTTACCACGCTTTTTAACTTGCGCTGGACTTGCCTTAGCTCCTGACGAAGAGGTAACAGGCTAATGATTAATCTACTACCTCCCGGTCGCGTGCTTAATATCCGACTTGCTCGTAGCAATACTATTTTAAGAAGATACGTAGAGCTTATTATTGTAGGGTCATTAGTGCTCCTGGCGGCAATATTGGTAGCTCGTTATTTCTTCGGTGTACAAAATGACAATATTCAACGCACCGTTGATTTAAATAATGCAAAAATTGCAAGCCTACAACCGGTACAAAAACAGGCCGAAGAACTTTCGGCTACGGTAAATACCATTTCAGGGTTACTTTCTAGAAATGTTAAATTTTCAGATATGCTAACCCAGATTGGTGGAATAATGCCGCCAGGATCTGTATTAACAGGACTTAAGTTTTCGCTCGAAGATGTAGAGGCGCCACTTGTGGTAAGCGCACAGGTAGACAATGAACAGAAGGCGGCCGTGTTGCGAAATAACTTGGCTGCTTCTAGTCTTTTTGAAAAAGCTGAACTGAAGAACATCACAAAAATAGAAGATGAAACAAGCACAACTACCCCGACAAATCCTTCCACAGGACCATCAGCAAGCGGAACAACCCAACCTGTGAGTGCCTATAAATTTACAACAGTTATCAATGCCTACTTCAAGCCCGGAATTCTTGGGGGTAAACAATGACGCCTCGACGAATGAATCACGTACTCAAAATAACAATACTACTGCTTGCAATCGGGGTTGCAGGAGGAATCTATTTTGCAGACAAACAGTTGAAGTCGATAGCTACTGACACGGCTCGGCTGAGGGCCCAGGTCGAAATTGGCGACAAGCAATTAACTACTTACCAAGCCACAAAGCAAAAAGTTGATTCTCTGAGCTACGTTCAAGAGTTAGCTGGCAAAGTTTTGCCTGAACAGCAGGAACAGTCTTTGACCGTGGCAGAAATTTCACAATTTGCTCTACGGGCACGTTTGACAGTAGAAGACATTACTTTTGTTGATACAACAAAAACGAATACCACCAAAACTAAGTCGACTGACAAGAAGGCAAAGTCCACGATTCCAAAAGGTGTTTCAGTAATTCCAATGTCGATCAAATTTCAAGACGGATCCCGTTACGATTACCTTCTAGAATTCTTGAAGTCAGTTGAAGACAACCGAAGGAAGATGCAAGTAACAAATATTAGCTTGACGCCTGATGTCGACAATCGAGCACTACTGAAAAGCGTAACGGTTGAACTTAACTTGTATGTTCGTTCGCAAGAAAAAACTACGGAGAAGAAAAGTGAATAAGCTTGAAACATATCGATATCGACTGACAAAGCTATTTCGGGTGCATCAATCATTCGTAATATTACTTCTTGTGCTTGTGGTGCTGGTGGCGGTTTTCTACCGAGTTAAGTCTTTAAACGATTTACCAGTAGATCAGGCGTATATGACTCAAGAGATGCAAAAACTAAAAGCCGTAAAGTTTAACGAAGAAGCAATTGAACAAATTAAAGCCCTACGTGATAGCAATGTAGCTACTCCTGGAACAGATCTACCAAAGAATCGCCAGAATCCTTTTGCCGAATAAAACATATGTCGCAGGTTCGGGGTGTGTATACTGGTGTTATGAATTCGCAGAAGTTTTTATGTGGTAGTGTTGCAGAAACAGTTGCACTTGGGTTTAAAATTGGTACTAAACTTCGTGGTGGTGAAGTATTCGAATTGGTAAGCGATCTCGGTGGTGGTAAGACTACTTTGGTGCGCGGTATGGTTCAGGGGTTTGGCTCACCTGACCCTGTTGCCAGTCCCAGTTTTACTATTAGCTATGTCTACAGTAGGCCTGATGGCAAGCAATTTCATCATTTCGACTTCTATCGTTTAGATGACGCTGGTATTGTTGGTAACGAATTAGCAGAAGTTGAAGAAGATGCAGATGCTGTCGTGGCAGTGGAATGGGGCGAGGTAGTGCACAATATTTTACCCAGCAGTCGTGTTGTTGTTACTATTGCGGCAACTGACGAGGAAGATCGTAAAATTACTTTTGAATACCCAGATTCCTACAGCTATCTTTTTCAAAAAGCCTAGCACCGCCTTGTGGTAACCTGCATACTACCCACCTCGAGGCTATTCCTATATACTTGCCTATATGATCTTGGCAATTCGTACCGATAAACCTGAAGCTGAACTATATCTACTTAAAGAAGATGGTGTCATTATCGACCAGTATGTGTGGACGGCCCATCGTGAGCTTTCGAATACTCTACTTAGCAAAATTGAAAATATACTTTCAAAGAACTCTCGGGAGTTGACTGATATTATCCAGGTAATTGTATACAAAGGCCCAGGTTCATTTACTGGCCTTCGTATTGGTATAACCGTCGCAAATACACTAGGTTATGTCTTGGCCGTACCGGTACTAGGAGGACAGGGAGAGGGTTGGCTCGCAGCAGAGCAGGGTGCTTCATTGCCCCAAAAAGAATTGAGCAATCTTGTAATCCCGAACTACGGTGCCGATGCTAACGTTACAGCACCCCGAAAGTAGGTTTTAAATAGTTGACAGAATCGTTTGTGGTGTACTACTATAGACTAAGCATAAGTAAAATAAATACAAAAGGAAGTCTCAAATGAAGAAGATTGCGAGCATAATATTTTCGGCAACAACAGCACTATCACTTCTGGTTGTGCCAGTTGTAGTACACGCACAACAAGATCCAGATCCGATTGTGATTGATACTCAGGACACAACTGAGTTACCAGCTACTGGCGCCACCGAAACCCCGACCACTCCAGATACTGGTTTCGCTCCACCAAGTAGTAAATTAGCTCAAAATGCCGCAGTATTCATGGGCGGTAGCTTGTTGGGTATTGGTCTTGGTTACGGCGTTATTAGCCTGCGTAAGAAGCAGACTCAGAAGTAGAACAATACGATATTTTACTAAATAGGCCTTGTGACAAGGTCTATTTTTAAACTACTGGATTTTAGCGTACAATAATTAGTGGTATCGCTAAGTTGTATATACTACTTTCGATCTTAATGAAAATTATTTGTAAGTTTACTTTTGATTAACCACTTTCTAGCCACTGGCACGAATCGTCTCGGTTTTTATGGGTTAACCAAAACTTTGAAAGGAATGAGACTATGGAACTATTTATAATTCTTGCTGGCATTATAGGACTTGCCGGCGGGTATACTGGTGCCGTTGCATCAACAAAAAAGAAGATGGGGAGTGCGGCTGAAAAGGCCGAAAAAGAACTTCATAAAGCCAAAAAAGAAGCAGACAATATGGTTCTCGAGGCGAAAAAAGAAGCTCTCAGAGTCGCCGAAGAAGCTAAGCGTGAAGAAGAAAAGCGTCGTCGCGAGTTGAAAGACACGGAATCGAGACTTCTTAACCGTGAAGAGGTGCTTGACAGAAAGATCGATGAGCTCGACAAGCGTACCGAAAAACTACGCACAAGTGAAGATGAGCTTGAAAAAATTAAAGACGAAGTACGTGCAATTCGGGGTACCGCGCAAGAGAAACTAGAAAAAATCGCTAAATTGAGTAAGGCAGAAGCAGCAGAAAAATTAATGCAGATGACCGAGCGTGACCTCAAGAAAGATCTTGAGGGTCTAGTAGCAAAACTACAACGGGATGCCACTGAAGATGCAGAAGAAAAAGCCCAAGTTATTTTGACTCAGGCTATGGAACGAATGTCGAGCGAAGTTACAACTGAAAAAACAGTTACAGCCGTCAGACTAACTGATGACGAGATGAAGGGTAGAATTATTGGTAAGGAAGGTCGGAATATTCAGGCCATACAACGTGCAACTGGTGTAGACATTCTAGTTGATGACACGCCCGGTATGGTTATTATGTCGAGCTTTGATCCTATCCGTAGACAAGTTGCACGACTAACATTAGAAATGCTAATGAAGGATGGTCGCATTCACCCAGGACGTATTGAAGAGGTTGTTGAGAAGGCACAAAAGCAGATCGACAAAGATATCGACAGGGCTGGTGAAGATGCAGTGCGCGAAGTTGGCGTGGTTGGTTTGGTGCCAAAAGAAATGATGCGCCTTCTTGGTGAATTGAAATTCCGTACCAGCTATGGCCAAAACGTTTTGATGCATAGCACAGAGATGGCCCACATTGCCGCACTGATTGCCGAGGAAATTGGAGTTGATGTAAAGACCGTTAAGGTTGCTGCACTACTGCATGATGTCGGCAAGGCTATGACTCATAAGATAGAAGGTAAGCATCACCATATTAGTGCTGAAATGGCGCGTAAATATGGCATGAGCGAGACAATTGTACATGCCATTGAAGCCCATCATGA
>DAIUJM010000010.1:0-8396 GCA_036848695.1 Candidatus Saccharimonadota bacterium | reverse complement strand
AATCACACGTGAGATGATATTACCGCCAAGAACGTTGAGCTTGCATCATCATATTAGTGCTGAAATGGCGCGAAAGTATGGCATGAGTGAGAACATTGTACATGCCATAGAAGCTCACCATGATGACATTGAAGCCACTACGCCAGAAGCCTTGGTGGTGCGAGTAGTAGACGCACTTTCTGCAGCCCGTCCCGGCGCTCGAAATATCTCGGCGGAAAACTTTGCTGAACGTATGCGTGAGCTTGAAAATGTGGCAAATAGCTTCCCGGGAATTGACAAGAGTTATGCAATTTCAGCAGGACGCGAAGTTCGGGTGATTGTCCGCCCTGAGAAGGTTGACGATCTTACAGCTATAAAGTTAGCACGTGATATTGCCAACAAAATTGAAAGCACCATGCAGTATCCAGGCACAATTAAGGTGAACGTTTTGCGTGAGACCCGTGCTATTGAATACGCTAAGTAAAATGTTGCGCTCAACGCTCTAAGGTATATGAGCGATGTCTTGGTAAAAATCTATTTGACTGCTACAATACAAACATAAGCATATTAATGGAGTAAAGTTTTATGGATCCAAATGGTGGTATAGGTCCAATGGGACCACGCCTAGACACAAACAATACAGCAGGACAAATGCCAAACGATGCATCTGTTGGAATGCCAATTGCAAACCAGGGAGCACCCCTAGCTACGCCGGTAATTTCACCAATTGACCAAGGTTCTGAAGTACCTCAGCAACCTGCCCCACCTCAGTACATGCAGTCTGAAACACCAATGGCACCCCCTATGCAGTCAACACCCCCACCGGCCAACATAGAAACTGACTTGCTTGTACCTGCCCCAACCGGTCCAGATAACAAAAAAGTAATTTTGATTGCGGTAGCTAGTGTGGTTGTTTGTATTGTTGTTGGTGTTGCGATGTTTTTTGTTGGCTTTTCGAGTGGTAAATCAAAGGGCCGCGCCGAAGCTGACGCTGCATGGCAGATCAAAGAAGCTGAACGTCAAAAAGCCGAAGAAGAAACCGGTGATGATTCCGCAGATACAGCAGAGGCACTCGAGCTTGGTGATCTTGAAGAACCTAATTATATTGACGAAACTGTTGAAGGTGAAATTGGTGAACAGCTTAAGGCTAGCGATGGACTGATCTTGAAGGTTACCAATATTGAACGCAACTTTAAGACAGACGACACAAATTACAAGCTAGACCCAAGCAAAGAACTTATTAAAGTTAACTTTCTAATCGGTAACGTCACAAAAGACAAACCGAAAGACATAAATAGCTTCGGTTTTAGATTAGAGAATTCAGCTAAAGCAAAGCTTGTTCCAGAAAACATTACTGAATACACCGATAAATTTGACACAGTTAAGCTCGACCCTGGTGCGCAGACTAAAGGTTCAATCGTCTATCTTGTTAACAAAGACGAAAAACCACTTATTTTTATTCGCGAGCAGGTTTATAGAATTACTGGCCAAAACCGAGAGGTCACTACCAGAACGTCTGTTACGGTAGCAAAATAGCATAAGTCACACTGCTTTAATTGCGGTTAGGTTTGTTGCGGGCTAGGATTCTTGACCACCACGGAATCCAAGAAGGGCGACAACACAACTCGCTGCCATGTTCAGCAAGACGACGTTAATTACATCAAGATCTTGATTGATAGCTAGTATTACAGCTGTGCCGAGCCACATTGTAGCTATAACACCTGCGGTGTATGGATATTTTACAAAAAGAATGATTTCTTTAAACATATTTCACAATAATTATATCATAATTACCAAAATTTTTATATTCTGAATATTGAATTCCGATATTATCTACCGATCGGGTCCATTGCGGTTTAAATTTTGAAATATTGATCACGGATATTTTCATTATTTACTCAACGGTTTTACGGCTGTTTCAGGTTTGTCTTTTGTTGTCGAAATAGGCTTCGAATCTTTTTTGGCAACTTCTGACGCCGCGTTAATTTTTTGAACAAATGTTCTGAAAAGTGCGGGGTCGCGAATTGCCACGCGTTCCAGCCACTTACTGATTACTTCCATGGCTCGGCTAACACTCATAGAGCTTTCGGTTTCTTGCGTGTACTCAGGACGTTCTTTCGCAACATAGGCAAGACCTTCTTTGAATGCGGGTGGCAGTACCTCTGTTTTCAAGTTCAGGGCGTCAACAAGCGTTATGTAGCTCTGGGCTGCCCTCAACATTTCGCTGTCATCTATCTTCATTACAAACCCGAATCGGTTGCCTTTATTGACAACTTGATTGACGGTCGAGAGGATATTTCCATTTTTAATGAGTGATTCTAGGTCTTCGCTACCCATTTCTTTTTCAAAATTGGATTCTGCTACTAAGCCCATTTGACGGGTCAGGTCGTTGCTGGTGTCTGTACTAGGGAGCAAGCTCGTGATTTTCTTCATTGCTTTGTACAAATCGCTGACAAAGAAGCGAAGGAACTGACCAAGCATCATTGGAATATCTATGTCTCCGCGCAACATGCGCTCATATTCACGCAGTACCCCATAAAAGGCGGCCTTTTCGCGAGGACTCTTTGCTGAGATACCAAAATCTATTAACGCCACTCGGTTGTCGCTTAAAAGCTTGACGTTACCTGGATGGGGGTCGCCTTGTACTCTTGGTAGCATGAATATACCCCGGATATATTCAATCCCTACAGTTTTAAGCTGCAGAGATAGATCTGATCCTAAATTTTGCTTCACATACTCCGTTGGGTCAACCCCCTGTTCTTTTAGTCGAAGTAATTGTGCAGCAGATATACCGTCTATATACTCTTGAACGATTATATTTTGAGTGCATAAATCAAGATATGTCTCTGGAATTATGAACCGGGTGTTATCTTTGTATGCTTCCCATAACTCATGGGCAAAATGTGCTTCTTCAACATAGTCTGTTTCTCGCATCGTGGCTCGTTTAAATTCATCGATTGCATTTAAGATATCAAGATCCATATTCCGGTAGATCTTGTTTATAAAGGCACGCATAACCCAGCCAATTAGTTTAAGATCGTACGAAAGTGTTTCGCGGATCATAGGTCTGAGTAGCTTAATGACCACTGGTGTACCTTTTTGGAGATTAGCAAAATATACTTGGCCGAAACTGCCAGCTGCAAATGGCGTTGGGCTTACACTAGCAATCTGGGAAAGTTTATCTGCAGAAAGTTCTGACCGTAGAATTGCTTGAATATCAAGTGGCTCGCTATCGAGATTTTCAAAAATACGTAATTTATCAACACTCCGCCAATCACGAAGTAGAGTGCTTTTAAGTAGCACGCCTTGCAAGAACTTAACGTAAACACCGCCCAACTTTGTGAATTCATCACAGATGAGGTTGTTCATCTCGGCAAAACGGCCTTTACGGTAAAGTAGATAAGCATCTTTCACCATGGTGGTAAGAACCTTGCGGCGATAACGTTTGATCTGCTTAATCTGTTTATCTTCTAATGTATGAGCAGCCATGTTTGGCCTCTACTTACTTTTCCCAAAACCGATTACAAATAAAGTAAGGGTAAAAATTATAAGTGCGACGTACAACTTGAAGAGGTCGCCAGCATCGGGCACAACAATTGCCATAATTATAACAGCGATCCAAACTAGTAAGATTGTTGCAAACACTGACGCATACTTCATAATTTCTATATTATAGCAAAATTTGAAGTTTTTGTCTATAAATTATGTACTAAGCTAAGTTGTTTAATCTCATTATGTAAATACAAAAACCTCTGCAAAAACAGAGGTTAATAATCTTGGTCGGGGTGAGAGGACTTGAACCTCCGACCTCACGGTCCCAAACCGCGCGCGCTAGCCAACTGCGCCACACCCCGAAATTTTGAGTTTGTTCTCAAAAACAGAAGTAATTATAACCTAACTATGACTAAAAATCTACAACAGGTTTCTATAATTTAAAATAGTGATATACTTAAGCGTAATAAGTAAATGGCGACAAAAAAATGACCAACAAAAAAATATTCCAAGATCTGTTACAAAAGGAAATGGACCGCAAGCAGTTCCTTAAGGTATTAGGCGCCGGTATTTTAGGTATGATCGGCATTACTGCTTTTTTGAATAATCTTGAAAAAATATCACGAGTAGAGGTTGCACCTAAGCAAGTTGACAGTAGTTCTACAGGCAAGGGCTATGGCAGTAGCCCATACGGTCTTTAGTTTAGACTTTATGGTTTGTCATATTGCTAAAGATTCAGTACTCGGATACAATGGTTATTAGTATAAACGTGGAGGAGAAAAAATGCTTGGTCTGGGAACAACAGAATTAATTGTAATTTTACTTATATTGTTACTTTTGTTTGGTGCTGCAAGATTGCCAAAATTAGCCAAAAGCATCGGTGAATCTGCTACCGAGCTAAAAAAAGGTTTCGAAGGTGGTGTAGCTAATGATAACAAAACCGACGGACAGTCGAAAAAAACCAAACGTAGTTAGACATACAGATAAACAATTCACAACTCGTGTAGATGCTGAGAAGTCTTTTGTCGAGCATGTTAATGAACTGAGAGTACGTTTTGCGTGGGCAACGCTTGCTGTTGTTGGCGCTAGCGTTTTGGCTTATGTATTTCATCCGTATCTCACGGCGGTTATTCAAAAACCTTTTGGGCAGACACTGTACTTTACTTCACCGGTCGGCGGGCTGAATTTTCTAATTAAGCTTTCAGTAACATTTGGGTTAATTGTTGCCCTACCGGTTCTACTATTTCAGGTAGCCCAGTTTTTTTCACCAATTCTAGAAAGAATGCACAAGCGATCTCTTGCAAAATACGTTATTTGGTCGATTGTTCTAGCTTATGGAGGTGTGGTATTTGCTTATTTTGTCAGTTTACCCTCGGCACTTCATTTTCTGACCAGTTTTAGTACCGAAAATATTACAGCACTCATTACCGCAAATGAATATTATGATTTCGTGCTCGCTTATCTATTAGGATTTGCCGTGTTGTTTCAAATACCCCTGATTGTCTTGTTCGTGAATAAAATTAAGCCACTGACTCCTGGTGGAATGATGGGAGCACAACGCTATATTGTACTGGCAAGTTTTGTAATAGCAGCAATTTTGACACCTACTCCTGATCCGGTAAATCAGACTATAATGGCACTTCCAGCGGTGTTGCTTTACCAGGTAGCGGTTTTCTTAGTATGGCGTGTAAATGCAACAGATACTTCAGCCTCGACAATTGCGCTAGCAGATATACCTTACGATGTTATGTTGGAGTCACCCGTAGAACTAGTTGAGTCACCCGCATCTGCTGCGCTAAATCCAGCTGAGAGTCGACCAGTACGCACGGCTCGTTATTTTGACACAATTACTCCGATGGCTGTGCGCGCTCCGAGTGATGTGCTGACTGAGCGCCGTAGTATGACACGCGAAAGTGTACCGGCTAGGCGTCCGCCGACGCGTCCTTCGGTAGTACGTTCAATGGATATAATACTTACAAGCCCAGTCCAGACCGTCTAGTCGGATCTTTTCTCGAAGGGACTATATCTGTTACAATACGCTTATGATAATTGCTAGTATGCTTAGCTGGTGGTACTCGCGTGGTTGGTTGTGGTCCGCAAACCAACTGTTTGTTGTGCAACTAGGGAAGGTATACGATTTTTTTTCCGTTGGCGATTTACTTAAAACACTCTTCGCTCCGTTTAGGCAAGATGTAATTGATACCCGAAACGCTCCATTGGGTGTTAAGCTCAACGTTCTTGGCGGTAATATCATCTCACGTGTGATTGGCGCAATGATTCGTTCAACCCTTATAATTGTTGGCCTAGGTATGATAGCACTACTGGCGATGGCTGGTTTCGTGGCGATAGTTGTTTGGCCGTTCTTGCCACTCGCTCCGCTTGTTGCGGTAGTAGCATTCATGAGTGGGGGTGTGTAGTGGACCAGGCGCAGATATTAAATCTCAGTAGTGCGCGAGCAAAAAAAGCACGACTTAGCGTACTTTTTGATAAAAAGTGGCTCCGAATGGCGTTGGTACTATGTGCTGGTTTGTCGCTTGTTAGCGGTTCTACACTTCTCTTTATTGGTGAAAATATTGGTTATTTACTGTTGGCCTGTGCGTCATGGGTCTCTGTACCCGTTCTGTGGTATCACGGTGAGCTTAAAGATCTTCCTGCTACCGCACAACTTGAAGCTGTAGCACCGCTTGATGCTGTGCTTGAGCGGACACTACTAGGTCGACTGCCTCGTAACTTGAACCCGCAGAGTTTGGCGACATCTGTTATGAAGACACCAGGTGGTATTTTTTACGCGAACCGCTACGCTATTTCTTTAGATTTTATTAAAACCGTTCTGGGAAACCAGCCTGCTGATCTGGCCACTATTTGGGCAAAGGCAGTTCAGCTTTCGGTAACGGTTCCAGGTGAAACGCGGGTTACAGATACTGCAGTAGCGGCGGCACTGATTCTTTCTGCTCCGAATGCTAGTTTTTATCTTTCACAACTTCAGTTAGACGAAGATGATATTATTTCTGGGCTGTTGTGGCGTTCACACATTCGTGGTGTATTTGAAAAACTCCGTTCTCAGAAGCATTCCGGTGGTTTGGGTCGCGACTTTAGCTTTGGTTGGGCACCACTTTTAAACCGCGTGGGAATGAACGTTACTGAATCAATTGAACGTGGCGGGTTGCTACACCGCGATATTGAAGGACATCAAGATATTATTAAGCAAATGATGCATGTTTTAGCACAGCGCGGTCGCAGGAACGCAACATTGGTTGGAGAAGTGGGGGTCGGAAAGACTACACTGGTCCATGCACTTGCTCAGAAATTGATCTCTGATCCGAAGGGTGTGAGCCCAGAGCTACGATACAGGCAGATTATTGAACTTGACGCAGCAAGCTTGATTTCGCGCGCTAAAGGTAGGGGCGAGCTAGAAAATCTACTAATCAGATTATTTAATGAAGCGATTCACGCTAAAAACATCATACTTTTTCTAGATGAAGCACAACTCTTCTTACAAGACGGTGTCGGTTCCGTCGATCTTTCCAGTGTTCTACTTCCAGTTCTTGAAGGCGGGGGGCTGCCGGTTATTATTGCTCTCAGTGACCAAGAGTGGCTTCGTCTTAGCCAGTTGAGCCCTGGTTTGGCCCAGCTGATGAACCGCATAGTTGTGAGTCCGCTGGAAAAGCCGGCAACGCTGCGTGTTATGGAAGATCAAGTTCTGCTACTAGAGGGTCGTAATCCAGTTGTATACATGCACCAGGCTTTAATAGAATCCTACAACCTAGCTGATCGATTCATTCGTGACCAGGCATTTCCTGGCAAGGCTATTCGGCTACTAGAAGCTGCAGCTGGCTTTGCTGAAGATACCCATTTCATCACTGCAAAATCTGTGCAGCAGGCTGTTGAAAAAAGCTTTGATGTAAAGGTCCAAACAGCTAGCAGTAGCGAAGAGCGCGACAAACTACTTAATTTAGAAGGTAAAATTCATGAACGAATGATAAACCAAACTAGGGCAGTGCAAGTGGTGAGCGATGCCCTCAGGCGTGCTCGTGCTGGCGTGCGTAATCAGAATAAGCCGATCGGTACGTTCTTATTCTTGGGCCCTACTGGTGTGGGTAAAACTGAACTCAGTAAAGCCTTGGCAGAGATTTACTTTGGCGGTGAAGATCGCCTAGTTCGACTAGATCTTAATGAATTTTCTCAAGCGCAAGATGTCTCTCGGTTGCTAGAAGTTGGTTCAGGTAACACCAATAGTCTAACCGCACAGATTGCCAAGCAGCCTTTCTCCGTTGTTCTACTAGACGAAATAGAAAAAGCTCATCCAAACGTCTTGAATGTTTTACTACAACTGCTCGACGAAGGGATGCTCCGTGATAGCGACAACAAGCAAGTAAGCTTCCGCGATGCCATTGTTATTGCTACCAGTAATGCCGGTGCCGATAAGATTCGTGCTCACATAGAAGCAGGCGAGGCGCTTGAGCAGTTTGAAGATCAGTTTATTAATGAGCTAATAGATGCCAACCTATTCAGACCAGAGTTCATCAACCGTTTCGATGAGACAGTACTGTTTAGACCGCTTACCGTTGAGGAGCTTAAGCAGGTTGTTGATTTAATTCTTACTAGCATCAATAAAACACTTGGTGCACAAAAAGTCTCGGTTCGTCTTACTGATGCCGCAAAAGAATTTCTGGCCCAAGCAGGTTATGATCCTCGCCTTGGTGCTCGACCGCTACGCCGTGTCACACAGCGTTCTATAGAAAACATCATGGCCCAAAAATTACTTTCTGGTCAAGTAATGCCCGGTACTACAATTGAACTTGATGCTCCTGAACTTCAAGCTGCGCTTCAGCAAAGACAAAATCAGTAAAAATCTGGTATAATTCCCTGTATTGCGGGTGTCGTACAACGGCTAGTATATAAGTTTTCCAAACTTAGGACGAGAG
>DAIUJM010000009.1:0-24503 GCA_036848695.1 Candidatus Saccharimonadota bacterium | reverse complement strand
GATTTCTATACGGAAGTTTTGGGCTAGAAAGTAGCGAAGTTTCTGCATTCAAAGCAGCTTTTGCGGTTCCAGATTTTATGTTCTTCTTGTTGATTTCTGGAGCACTTAGCGTAACGTTCATTCCAATTTTCAACGAACGGTACATTAAAGGGAATAAAAAATCTGCCTGGGAACTTAGTTCAAGCCTACTGAATTTATTCGCCATGACTACTTTTGTGGCCAGTGTGCTCATACTAATATTTGCCGAACCATTAGTAAGGTACGTTGTAGCACCAGGACTTGATGAACACACCACGTTTTTGGCTGTTTCAATGATGCGCATTATTGCGGTTAACCCGCTGTTATTTTCTATTAGTTCAGTTTTTGCTGCTATGCAACAAGCGGTCGGTCGCTTCTTTTTTGTAAGCCTGGCGCCTTCTTTTTATAATTTAAGCATAATTTTTGGGGTAGTATTCTTAGCACCGAAGTACGGAATTATGGGTGTTGCACTTGGCGTGGTGATCGGTGCCGTTGTGCAGTTGTTGGTTAGTGCTTTGGGGCTGGCAGGGCTTGGGTTCGACTATCAGCCACTTATTTTCTGGCGTAATAAAGGCTTCCGTAAGTTGCTTCAAATTCTTCCTGCCCGTTCGGCAGATCAAGGCATAGACTACTTTAATAACATTGTGGAAGTTAACCTGGCCTCACGTCTTGGTACTGGCGCAATTGGTTCGCTCAGCGCAGCATACACGCTTCATAACGTGCCAGTAACATTAATCGGTGTTGCTCTTTCGACTGCCGCATTTCCACGTATGACTGAGCGACTGGCTCAGGGTCGCCCTGATCTATTCAAAAAGGAACTAGCTTCCTTGCTAAGACTTGTAGTTTGGCTAGCGCTTCCAGCAGTGACGATTACATTCTTAATGCGTGGGTTTTTAATTCGTATTTTAGCTGGTGACGGTAGCGCTACAGCCGCAGCCCTACTTGGGGTTTTTGCTTGGGCGATTGCTTTTAGGGCACTTTACCATGTGTTATCTCGCAGTTTTTATGCTCAGCAAAATACTAAAACTCCTTTGTATGTTTCAATTTTTGCAATTAGCCTTAACGTTATATTGGCGGTAATATTATCACGCCCGAGCAATTACGGATTAATTGGTATACCTTTGGCGCAGGTTATTGCAGCGGCTGCCGAGGTGGTTGTTTTGGCGGTTATACTTTCTAAGCATTTCCCAGGCACTATAGACCGAGTGTTTGTTGGTGCTATGTGGCGTATGTTTTCAGCATTTGGAATTACGTTTTGGGTTACATGGGTACTTCGACGTGAGTTCTTTGAACTTGGCGCCTTCGACCGAGGCTTCTTTACGATTATTCCAAAGCTCGGCATTCTTTGCACAATAGTTTTGTTGGTGTACGTTATTGTTTCCTGGCTGTTTAAGTTAGAAGAAGTCGAGCCAATTATCGCCAAAATGAGAACTATTTTGTTCAAGCCAGTTCGTTTGCAGTAGTTAGATAACACTTACCATTTGCTTCTATCTGTTATCTACAACCCGCCTCTGTTATAATATATTGTAATGAATCAAGCAAATATTAGAAACTTTTGTATTATTGCTCATATTGACCACGGTAAGAGTACTCTAGCCGATAGGCTTCTTGAATTAACTGGCACTGTACAGAAGCGAGACATGAAGTCTCAGTTACTAGACAAAATGGATTTAGAGCGCGAAAAGGGTATTACTATTAAACTAACCCCTGTGCAGATGCAGTACAAAGGGCATCAACTGAATCTAATCGATACTCCGGGTCACGTTGATTTCAGCTATGAGGTTTCTCGCAGTTTAGAAGCGTGCGAGGGTGCTATCTTGGTTGTAGATGCCTCGCAAGGTATTCAAGCGCAAACTCTTGCGAACGTCTATTTAGCCATGGCGGCAGATCTTAAAATTATTCCTGTGCTAAATAAAATTGACCTACCGGCTGCAGACGTGCCGCGGGTTACTGCAGAGGTTGTCAGTCTTCTTGGTTGTGATGAAGGCGAAATACTGCATATTTCCGCAAAAACAGGTGAAGGCGTTCCAGCGGTACTTGATAAAGTGGTTGAGCAAATTGCACCCCCAAATGGCACATCAGAATCAGCATCACGTGCTTTGATTTTTGATAGTTATTATGACGACTACAGAGGTGTAATTCTGTACGTTCGTATGGTGGACGGCAGCATCAGCAAGGGTTCGGAAATTACTATGGTAGGAACTGGTAGCCAAGGCATAGCACTGGAAGTTGGGCATCTTAACCCTGCAATGAGTGCTGACCAGAAGCTGAGTACAGGAGAGATCGGTTATATTGTTACTAACTTAAAATCTACGCGCGAAGCAAAAGTTGGCGACACGGTAACATTAACAAAGCAACCTGCAGCTGAGGCATTACCGGGATATAAAGAAGTTAAACCATTTGTGTATGCTGGAATTTTTCCGGAAAGCAATGAATTCTACGCCGAGTTAAAGGAGGCCATTGAAAAACTATCACTGAGTGATTCAGCACTTCAGTATGAGCCAGAAAATTCGCCAGTTCTAGGCTTTGGGGTGCGGGTTGGCTTCTTGGGTCTACTCCATATGGACATTGTTCGTGAGCGTTTGGAGAGGGAATATAATCTTAACTTGATAATTACGAATCCAAGCACTGATTACCACATAACGCTTTCTAGTGGCGAATTGCTTGATATAAAATCTGCTAGTAGTTTGCCGGATCCAGCAAAGATAGCCTCTATTGCCGAACCCTGGATTAAAGGTGAGATTGTTGTACCAAAAGAATATGTTGGGGCAGTGATTCAGCTCATTTCTAGCAAGCGTGGTTTACAAAAAGGTTTGAGCTTTGTTGATGCACAGCTAGCCCTGGTCAACTTTGAAGCACCGCTAGCAAATCTTCTAACCGATTTTTATGATCAGCTCAAAAGTGTGACCAGTGGTTATGGTTCGTTTAATTACGAACTAGATGAATACAGAATAGAAGATCTAGTGCGCGTTGATTTTTACGTTGCCGGAGAAATAGTGGGTGCACTTTCAGTTATGGCACATCGTTCTGAGGCGCAGACATTGGGGCGTGAGACGGTCGAAAAATTAAAAGAGGTAATTCCACGTCAAAACTTCCAAGTCGCCCTGCAGGCGGCCATTGGCGGTAAGTTTATTGCACGCGAAGACCTTTCAGCATATCGAAAAGATGTGACCACCGGGCTGTATGGCGGTGATGTCAGTCGTAAAAAGAAGGTTTTAGCCAAGCAGAAAAAAGGTAAAGAGCGCATGAAACGCTTTGGCAAAGTAGATATTCCAGCTGAAGCTTTCACAGTGATGCTGCGCAGAGAGTAGTATTGTTTTCTAGCTCAAGTATGATCAAGTTGTTTAATTAATCATTGGCGGCATTTTGTCGGATGAGGCAATGACATATAGCGTGATGTTTTCATACGCATACCCAAATCCATCTCCAACGTTTGGTGTCCCCATCCCAACATTTTCATACGCATACCCAAATCCATCTCCAACGTTTGGTGTCCCCATCCCAACATTTTCATACGCATACCCAAATCCATCTCCAACGTTTGGTGTCCCCATCCCTATGTTGCTTGTAAGATATGCGTAGCCGTCGCCAGAATTTGCCATTTTCTAGCTCCAACTCGTTGGATGAGCGATAATACGAGCCACCCATGTGCCTAGTTGTGCATTACTGGCAACAGAATCCCTGACATACATTGTTGCCGTACTGGCTCCCGGCGCCAGACTGCCAATATTCACCGCGTTCGCAAAGGCCACGTTGTCGGTCGATAACTGGTATTGCCCGATGAGTGTTGGGTTGGCATTACTGAGAACATTGAGACTCACCGTAATATTATTTGCTGTGAGTGTCGCGCTGTTATTGATAATTTTAAATTGCTTTGTTGAAGATGCGCGTTGTGGGATATTGCCAAAATCAAACTGTGCGGCAATGTCATTATTCGACGTATCAACGACTCGGAGTCGATCAGGACTTTCAGTCGTGGCTATGGTGCCATATAGATGAAACCCAGCGATATGCTGATGCACGTTAAACCGTATTGCCTTAATAGTGGCGAAGTTCACTGTCTGAATACTTGAACGATAACTGGGCGACAGGCTGACTGAATCAGAGTTAATGAGCTGATAGGGGTTTGCAACGGTTGTCCAGGTGCCGTCAATGCCACTCGTGGTATCTGCCGATGTTTGCATAATTCTCCCTACGTAGGGAGTGTAGCTGGACCGCACACTCATGAAGTATCCACTAATATTACGGATCTCGGGGAATATCCATGTGACAACTTGATGATCGCCTGGATTGTACGCCCCCCATGTCCCCGGGCGGAGCTGATCTTGATTCATCATAGGGAGATCCCCCGACAAAATGGTTGAAGGTCCACCACCGCCAATGGGATATTTTATGACTGTCGTACCATCAAGGTCATAGACAAATCGGTATCCTGGTACATCTGGGTAACTTCCTGCCATTATTTTTCTCCTCGTTTTATTATACTCTTCATCATCGTGTCTGTAGCCTTAGTTGCGCGGTGACGCCTGCCGCGACGTTATTACCGCCTCCATCGCCACCGGGTTGAATGACGCAGAAACGGATATACACGCCGGCAGTAAGATTAGTCGTGCTGAGGGTGCCGTTGGTGCCAACATACTGACCTGCAGTAATGGTTGGGACGGCTGAAAAAATTGAGGTGAAACCAGAGGCGGGGGCCGTGGTGATTTGAATATCAAATTGAGCGGTACTGGCGGGTGGTTGTTTGGCATTCACATCAAAGGCAAGAACAGTTGCGTTGGCATCAAGTCGGTAGATTGGTCCCTGTCCGTCACCAGTGGAGATGTTGTCATTGAAATACCAGCCAAAAGTTCGGGGCATGGCCTGCCATGTAGCGGTATTATTGTTGCTGGCTCGTAAAAATTGACCACTGGCGGGCGCACTTGCTGCGCTTGTGGTAACGGTTGTAGTAAGGTTTTTGAGTCCAGCTGCTGCGCTGACCGTTGGTGCATCGGCCGTTCCGCTGAGATCGCCTGCAAGCTGAATAATACCCTTGCTTGCACCGGTAGCATCTGGCGCAGTGCCACTTGCAATCTGATTATCGACATATTCTTTGGTGGCTTTTTGAGTCGCAATTCGCAAATTACTATTTGCGGCTAGTGTATTGTCTGTATCTAGCGCGGAGTTTTGAATTGCATTTGTGACCCGACTATCGTTTCCGACCATAACCGTACTGCCTGTTGTGCCTACGGGCAGTGCAGAAAATGGTAAAGCAATTGGTAGCTGGGCAGTTGGGAGGCGAGTGTTACTGTCAAGCTCTGCAACACCACTGGCAACACCTTTTGCAGTTATAGGAATGTATGAACCAGATTGGTTTGGTAGCTGGCTGACCGGAATCACGCCGGCGCCATCGAGGCTCGCGTAGCCGTTGGCCACTCCTTTGTTTGCGGTGTTTTCCTTGGCGTTGAGGGCAGTTTGTGTAGCTGTAGATATTGGTTTGTTGGCATCGTTGGTGTTGTCTACATTACTCAAACCAACATCAGCTTTGTCGATAACTACGATATTTTGTTTGCCATTAACTGAAATCACTGGTGCGCTAGGTACGGGTTTCCAGGTACCGTTACCAACGTTATCTGTCATTAGTACGTAATCTGTAACAGGAGAACCACCAGTAATCTGGATCTGGGGCAATATGAGCTTTCCGGTCATTGTGTCGCCAGCTTTGTTCACCTTATTGTTGAGCGCAGGTACCGTAGGAACATCTGCGGTGCCTGACAGGTCTCCGGCAAGACGAACCTTTCCTTTTGTGCTTGCCGTCGCGTCGGGCGCGCCTGTTGTAACTGCATCGTCTATATAGGCTTTTACGCTTTGCTGTGTAGGCACCTTTGTATTTGAATTACTGATTAGGCTATCTTCATCCAGCACCCATGAGTTGCCTGCCACGTTAGTGTCACTGTTCATGGTGGCTCCGGCGGCATTTACATTTGTTGTATTAGTAACGTCGGCGCCATCTTGTATATTAAGGTGGGTTCGCATACTGGTCGGGTCTATCCCAAGCTGGATAGTTCCATTGCCGGTAACTGGCGAACCTGAGTCCACTTGAATGCCATCAGTACCAGTTATGCTAACGCTCGTTACGGTACCCGTGTTCCCCGTGTAGCCTGCATCATTGACAAGTGTAGATACGTTATCGTTGGGGTGGACCGCGCTATTGGCAACCGAAAGGGCGGTATCGGCGGTGTCCTGTGCCTCTGTAATATCAGCAGCTTTTTTTAGAGTACCATCTGAATTTAGCTCAACACTCAGGAAATCATTTAATACGCCACCCCATGTGCCGACATCATCACCAGGAATAGGCAATCGGGCCATTTAAGCGTATTCCTCAATAAATTTTTTGTGTTGAAAATTACGCATAATACTTACGCCTATCTTATCAAATCTGTTTTGTGCTGTGAATACCTCTTACGGTATGATGGAACCGTATGATAAGTAAGATACATAAAATTTGGTATAAGCTATTGTTCGCGTCATTTTTTGCGACACTACTGTTAGCCGCTTCTCGTTCTGTTACATTTGCGCAACAAGCCTACGGTAATGAAGCCTACGGTAATTGTGTATATAGCGAGGGTTGTATGAACAGCACGCCGCCAAGCACCGTAGTTGCAATTGGTCCATCGCCAAGCAATCCAACTGCCGGCAGGGCAGTGAGCGTGAACATTGTAAACAACCAAGTTATCAGTTCAGACAACTATCTCGTTATTGTAACGCCGAACTTTTCGCAATCACAAATTGAGAAGATCCAACTCTATCAAGACGATACGCTGGTTGGTGAAACTACAAGTACTAGTGGCGAAAGTTACGAGATACCTTGGCAACAACTTAAGGACGGTTCATACACAGTCCGAGTCGTTGTGGTGCTGACGGACGGAACTTTGATTGAACAGCGATTTACAGTTGCTGTCCGTCAAGATGCCTCCAAATTTGATGGCGAGGGACAGCTCATAAATAAAAAAGGTGATGCGCCTGAGGAGAACGTACAACGAGTTCAAAAACGGTCAATTGTGGGTGCCTCTTTAAGTGCAATCGCCAATTTCGTAAAGCGGATCGTAGAAGCTACACCAAAAGAAATTGCCTACGCAGTCCCATATTTATTTTTGGCGGGACTTACGGCACTATCCGCTGTGTTATTGTACCAGACAAGGAGCCAACTGCGATATATAGCGTTTCTCGTGGCCCTATTAAAGAAAGATAAACAACTGGCAGATGAAAAGACTACATTTATCATGTTAGTCTCACACCATATCAGGACTCCGCTAACCATTATAAAAAGCTCGATCGAGTTAGCCTTGATGGGCGAAGCCCAAGACCAGGATCTTTTAGATGCTCAAAATGCAGCCAATAATCTGCATGCAGCCTGTGAGTCAATTCTTTCCGATGTCGAAGGTGACCATTATCTTAGAAATATAGTGGCACCAGATGTATCTAAAATGCAACAGAGTCTGTATCGATCGTGGAAGTTAATATTACCCGCGATTTTGAGCGTCACTCTGCTTGTCGGGGCTAATATCATATATCTCCTGGCTGGTAAAACCCATATTATTATACCCAGTATTGTTTTGCAGATCGTACTGACCATTAGTTTGTTGGTTCTTCTATTTAATCTCATACAACGTCGACGTCAACGAGTAGTGGAACGCGGAAGACTCATGCAACAACGTGATCATCAATTGGCTCTAGATAAAGCGCGCAACATTTTCATCAAGCGTGCAGTTAAAGAGATGTCGCCTTTACTAGATATCTTAAAAGAAAAGCTGCAAAATCTTAAGGCCATGAAGCTGACTGGAGGTATGAACTTATCTATAGAAAACCTAGGCTCGTTGCTTGAAAGGTTTGAGCTTGCTTCCGAGCTTGAACAGGGTAAGGTAATAGAGTCAGTCTCAGAATTTGATCTTAAATCAATAATACAGAAGGCGATCGAACAATCCGAAGAGAGTGTTAAGAGGAAGGGCCTAAATGTTAAGCCAGTGATTAGATCTATTCGAATTTATCAGAATAAATTCTTGGTCGACTATGTGTTTAATGCGCTGCTCGATAATGCCGTTCGATACTCCAAAGACAATACTACCGTGCACGCAATATTTAAAAACGCAACTAAATCAACTGCTAGGGTTGATATTCAAAACGAAGGTGAGGGGATTTCTTCAGAAAAACTGGACTATTTATTCCAGCCATTTTCAAGTTCAAGCAATGTAGAAGTTTTTACTGAGCAAGGAATTGGTTTGAATCTATACCTTTCCCGGCTAATGATGAGATATATCGGCGGAGATATTTCAATTAAGTCGGTACCAAACAAAACCACTACAGCAACGATCGAGCTACCGGTTGATGTAGTCGGCTAATTACTAGCTTTTTGTTGCAAGTTCTTTAAATCAGCAAGTACCTGTTCGCCGTGGCCGAGTGGCGTAACGCGGCCATAGGTCTTTTTGATTTCGCCTTCCGGACTAATAATAAATGTCTTACGCAAAATTCCCTCGCGTCCGAACATTTTCTTACCCCAAGCACCATAAGCTGTAATGGTTTTTCCTGTCGGGTCAGAGAGTAGCGTAAAGTTAAGCTTGTGTTTTGCTTTGAAGCTTAGATGCGAGTCTGTGCTGTCTTTACTTACTCCAACAACCTGAGCGCCGGCCGATATAAGTTCATCATTGGCATCACGTAGACTACAGGCTTCCATAGTGCAGCCTGGCGTGTCATCTTTCGGGTAAAAATAGAGAACAATCCATTTTCCAGTAAAATCTTCTAGTGTTTTGACGTTTCCGTTTTGGTCTTTGAGTGAAAAGTTTGCTGCCTTCATAGTTTTTTAGTATACCATTTATGCTAAAACATTTTATCTATAACACCTAATAGATAAAATGATCCGCAAACAACTATAGGTCGCTCGGCGTTCAGTGCATAGCGCATAGCGTTTTGGGGGCTAGGTTCAACGGTGACTTTTTCGAACCCGAGTTCATGAGCAATAGTTGATACATCAGATGCTTTGGCTGAACGCTTTCTGATGCGGGGTTGATCATAAAAAAATTCACAAATGACAAGTTCGTCGCAGACTGGCTTGAGGGCCGTTAAGCTGCTGCGGATGTCACCCCTTAGGTTCATAGAAAACAGTATCGTGGCAGGTGAGTTAGATTCACGATTCAAACGATCAGCAAGTGCGGCTAGTTTTTGCGGGTTATGAGCACCGTCTAAAATTACCAGCCGATCTTGCAATGTTCTTTTTTCAAAGCGTCCAGGAATGTAGAGTCTTTTTACAGCATTTCGCGCCGCCTCTTCATCGAATAGCCAGCCATCTCTTCCGGCGATCTCTCGAGTAGCGTTTAGCGCAATAAGTAGGTCGTCAAATTCATATTTACCTTGTGGCTCAACCCACGATATAGATGCACTTAGTGTCGCTGCAATATTTTCAAAAACTTGGTTAACAGATTTTTTTTGAGATAGAATAGTTGCCTGAGCTCCGGGGTAGAGAATAGCTCCTTTTTCGTGAGCAATCTGTTCGTAGGTTGTGCCGAGAATGTGAGTGTGGTCGAGGCCTATCTGAGTGATTACACAGTATTTTTGGTGGGTTTTCATGGTATTGCTTGTGTCGTATCGACCGCCCACACCTGCTTCCACAATCATGTAGTTTACCCTCCGCTTCGTGCTGATTGTGAATGCAATAGCTGCCATTGTCTCGTAATAGCTTGGTGCGTTTTCTTCAGAGGCCATTTTGTGAACTTCGCGCAAGACTTCATTGGCTGCTTCAATAAAAAGTCGCTCGGGGGTATATTGATGATTAATTTGTGCTCGCTCTCTCATGTCATATACATGTGGGCTAACAAGCAAAGCGGTACGTTTATTGTGAGCGCGCAGTATGGCGTCGATCATATAGCAGACCGTTCCCTTACCACTGGTACCGGCTACATGTACTGATTTGTTGAAATTTTGGGGGTTTCCTAGTCTCTCTAACAGTTGCTGGCTGCGTGAAAAAACTTTTGGGCCATCGAAGGCTGTTTCACGACTCAGTCGGGGAAGTTCCTCAGTTAAATACCGAGTAAGCTTTTCTATAGTGTTAAGTCGGATGTTTTTGATGGTTGATTTCTCCAATTTTTGTTATATTCATCTTATGGTACCAGAACTTGTCCTTAGGACTAAATTCGAGGATGTGTTGAAAGGATATAGGCCAAGCCAGCACGCTTGTAGGGTATTGGCTGATATGCCTCTGGTGCTACTTGTAGGGGTGAGTGCAAGCGGACGCAACACAATTGTAGCAAAACTAGTGGCGAGCGGGCGATATAATTTTGTAGTATCTGATACAACTCGGAAACCGCGAATTAATAATGGCGTTGCAGAGCGCGAAGGTGTTGAGTATTATTTTCGTACAGAGGAGCAAGTCTTCTATGATCTGAAAATGGGCGAGTACCTTGAAGCGGCGATAATACATGATCAACAAGTATCGGGCATTAGTATTCGAGAAATTGAGCGGATCAAGTACCAAGAGCGAATACCAGTAGCAGACGTGCAGACCGACGGAGTTGAATCCATCCTTTCTGTTAAACCAGATGTTCACTGTATTTTTATTTTGCCACCAAGCTACAGTGAATGGATGAGAAGGCTTGATTCTCGCGGTGTCATGTCGGAAACAGAAAAGAAACGACGTCTGAAGAGTGCTCTAGATGAAATACGTTACATACAAAATGGTGACTATCTAGTAATTGTTAACGAAGATCTCGAAAAATCAGTCAGACAAGTCCGTGGCATAGTAGAAAAAGGTGAACGCTTACCCTATCACCACTCTAAAGCCGAACGAGTGGTCAAGGAATTGCAGGCTGCGATACAGAAGGACCTCAAACACTATTAGCGCTCGTTGTGTTTGAGTGCTAAAACTGATACAATTATAAGAATATGACTGATCGCCAGGCCGCAATCTTAACCACTATCATAGAACAGTACGCTGAAGTTGCCGCTCCTGTGGGCAGTGTTTTATTGGCTAAGATATTTAACGTATCAAGCGCAACTATTCGTAACGAAATGGCAGAATTAGAGCGTCTTAATTATATTGCACAACCACATACTTCCGCCGGTCGTATACCAACAGATAAAGGGTATCGTTTCTACGTCAACAGTATCAATGAAGCTGGAGCTGACTCAAGCCGACCGCGTAATACACATGCAATTGCCACCCGTGTGGCGCATTCGGGCGAGCCTTCTCAGGCCATAAAAAGCGCTGTCGACAGCTTAGTGCAACTTACTCACAATCTCGGGTTGGCAACAATTGGCAATCAATTGTATGTTGCAGGATACTCAAATTTATTTGGTCAACCAGACTTTATTGACCCCGCACAGTCTCGTGAAGTTGCACGACTACTCGACAATCTTGAGCCATGGCTTCGCGAAGCAGCGCCTAACGAAGCACTAAATGTATACATTGGGCAAGAAAATCCAATTGGCCGATCAGCCGGGGTTAGCCTTATTATTAGCAGGTACCGTAGTCCTTATTCAGATCATAGCTACATTGGAATCTTGGGCCCAACGCGCCAAAGCTACCGTAGCGTTATGAGTTTGGTAGAGCAAACCGGCCGAACTCTGGAGGCCGTATTATAGCGGTGTTGTCATCCTGAACTTGATTCAGGATCCAATACAAAGTAGATTAAATTCTAGACTACATAAATAACAGGAATCGAAGAGATGAAAAAATCAGCAAATCCAAACTTACCGAAAACGCACAAAACTCAACCACCAGTCAACGATGGTCAATTATCTGAACTTGAAGAGCGCACGGCTGATCTTCAGCGCCTTCAGGCCGAATTCATTAACTACAAAAATAGAGTAGAAGCCGAAAAGGCTTCTTTAGCGGATTTCGCTAAAATTCAAGTTGTAAAAGATCTCTTACCAGTTGTTGATGATCTAGAACGCGCTCTTGGCCATTTGCCAGATTCACTTAAAGAAGACAAATGGGCGCAAGGTGCAGCAAAGGTGTACGACCGCCTGAAGAAACAGCTTGCGGCAATGGGTGTTACAGAAATCGAGGCTCTAAATCAGTCCTTCGATCCTAACCTGCACGAAGCTGTACAGGTAGAAGGCGAGGGTGATCAACAGATTGTCAGCGAAGTCTTACAGTCAGGTTATAAAATAGCTGATCTCGTTGTCAGGCATGCAATTGTAAAAGTTACTAACCGGTAAGTAGTAGCCAGAAGATGCCTAGTTTAAAAAATAAGTGCCCCGACTGTCCTCTGACAGAAATAGACACTTCTACTGCACTCACTGTTACAGCGAGTAATTATTTGGGTAAAACAGTTGTATCGGCGGTGAACTGTGCAGCAAATCTAGATGGCAAGATGTCGCGGGATCGAATAATTAACAAATCAGCAAAGGCCTGTGTTGCAAAAATAGTGGCCGGGAACTGTGATCTCTTCAAGCCCGATACAACTAAGGGTTTTGTCTTCAAAGGTAATACTGATAAATAACAATGTGATCAAAATCACAGCGTAATTATTAGTTTTATATATAGTGAACAGCACCATTACTAATGGAGATGTACCATGGCAATTGAAACCAAGGAACGCGAAGTAAAAGTAGATAGCCCCGATCGTCAGGCGGTATTAACTAATGCATCGGGGTTTGCGATAGAACGATCATCCCAGGGTCCAACATTAGCGGATGAGTTATGGGATGAAGCCACTGAAGGTTTAATCGCAACAGACTAAAAATACAGAAAATAGAACTAAATTAGCACTCAGTACTTGCGAGTGCTAATTTTTTTATGCTACAATACTTTTAGCACTCGAATAGAGTCATTGCCAACAGACATTTGTCGAAATTTAAAGCAGATAAGTTAAACCAATAAAAGGAGCGCAACATGGGTAAAATAATTGGAATCGATCTTGGAACAACAAACTCAGCATTTGCAGTTATGCAGGCTGGTTCACCAGAAATTATTACAAGTTCAGAAGGTAGTCGCACAACGCCTTCAGTTGTAGCTGTTAAAAAAGACAAAGACGGCAAAGAAGAACGACTTGTTGGTCAAGTTGCCAATCGTCAGAGGGTAACAAATCCCGAAAACACTATTTTTGGTGTCAAGCGCCTTATTGGTCGCAAGCATTCTGACAAAGAAGTCCAAAAAGATATTGATATTATGCCATATAAAATTGTGAAAAAAGGCAATGGTGTGGCAGTAACTATGGCCGGAACGGACTATACACCCGAAGAGGTTTCAGCCATGATTCTTTCTAAAATCAAAGCTGATGCCGAAGCTTTTCTTGGCGAAAAGGTTAACGAAGCAGTTATTACGGTTCCAGCCTACTTTGACGATTCTCAGCGTCAGGCTACTAAAGATGCCGGTAAAATTGCCGGACTTGAAGTAAAGCGTATTATTAACGAGCCAACTGCAGCAGCTCTTGCATACGGTCTCGACAAGAAAGATAAGAACGAAACAGTGGTAGTTTTCGACCTTGGTGGTGGAACCTTCGATGTTTCGGTTCTTGAACTTGGTGACGGCGTATTTGAAGTTAAAAGCACAAACGGCGACACACACCTTGGTGGTGAAGACTTTGATAACAAAATCGTTAACCACTTCTTAGACGAAATTAAGAAAGAACACAGTAAAGATCTACGCAGCAACGCTATGGCAATGCAGCGTCTAAAAGAAGAAGCTGAAAAAGCTAAAAAAGAACTTTCTAGCGCGCAAACAGCTGAAATCAACCTACCATTCCTCGATCAAGGTGATGATGGTCCTATCAACTTTGAATACAGTCTTACTCGTGCCAAGCTAGAAGATCTAGTTAAAGACTATATTGAACGAACTGCTGTTCCATGCGAAAAAGCACTAAAAGATGCCAAACTTACTGCAAAAGATATCGACGAAGTAATTCTAGTTGGTGGTATGACTCGTATGCCAGCAGTTGTAGCTAAAGTAAAAGAAATTTTTGGCAAAGACCCCCTAAAGGGTGTTAACCCAGATGAGGTTGTAGCTATTGGTGCAGCGATTCAGGGCGGCGTACTAGCTGGAGACGTGAAGGATGTGCTACTACTTGATGTAACTCCACTTTCCCTTGGTATCGAAACTATGGGTGGTGTTACCACTAAGTTGATTGAACGAAACACAACCATTCCAACTAGCAAATCTGAAGTGTTTTCAACGGCTGCTGATAGCCAGCCTCAGGTAGAAATTCACGTACTGCAAGGTGAGCGTGAAATGTCTGCTGATAACAAATCGCTCGGAAGGTTCGTACTAGACGGTATTGCACCAGCCCCTCGCGGTGTTCCTCAAATTGAAGTAACATTTAACCTAGATGCTAACGGAATCTTAAATGTGACCGCTAAAGACAAAGGCACTGGTAAAGAACAATCAATTACCATTCAAAATTCCGGTAACCTCAGCAAAGAAGATGTTGAAAAGGCTCAGAAAGAGGCTGAAGCTCACGCTGAAGAAGATAAGAAAAAGCGTGAAGCTGCTGAATCTAAAAACTTGCTAGAAAACGCAATTTACCAGGCGCAGAAGATGCCAGACGAGTACAAAGACAAGATCTCAGATGAAGATAAGAAGATTATCGAAGATGCTGTTGAAGAGGCTAAGAAGCATCAAGATTCTACTGATAAAGAAGAAATTGAAGCAGCCGCAAAAGCACTTATGGACGCTATTCAGCCGATTGGTGCCAAAATGTACGAGGAGGCCGCAAAGGCCGACGAATCCTCCGAAGCTTCAGCGAAGGACGGAGAGAAAAAATCTAAAGCCGAAGAAGCCGTTGAAGGCGAAGTTGTTGAAGACGACAAAAAAGAAGACTAGATGCCAGTTCCTTTCGAAGGATCACAGGCTGAGTCGCCTTCAGTTGAACAAGCTAATGAGTTTGCCGAGTGTGCACTCGGGCTGATTCATAATCTAGCCCTTGATGTTAACGGTGAGCATGCTGGACATAGCGCTTATCAGGTAGATGACGACACACTTATCGAGATCGATGTGTGTGAATTTCGTAGGACTAGTCCAGGTAGACCTGATATTGTCGCTACATTTATGGAATTTGATGCCAACGAAGACAACAGATACACTCAAACGGATATAACACTATGGGAGTCGGTCGATGCATCGTTTCAAAGACGTGCCCCAGTGCCATATGAAGCTGTTGGGTGTGAGGTATTGGTGGGCGAGGAAGATCACCGTATAGCGGTTAGGGGTCTGTCTCTACAAAACAAGTTTCGCCGAAATAGGGCAATCTCAAAAGTAGAGCGCAAGATTATTGAAAAGCTTGTAGACCCCAAATTTACAATGGCCGATTACCTTAAGTTCAGAAGTTTGCTTGCACAGTGCAATGAAACAAACCGTATAGTCGAAGATTAAAATAATAACTAGTTTATAATTAAAGTATGAATACATTAAAAAAACTTACCTTTCATAAAACTTTTACTTGGGTCTTAATACTCGGTGGCATTATTGGCCTGCTAGCTTCCGGAATCTTAACTGTCGAAAAACTGCATCTGGCCGCTAATCCGGATTACGTACCAAGCTGTTCGATTAGCCCTGTTGTAGCCTGTTCTCCGGTGATCGGTTCAGAACAAGCTTCAGCATTTGGCTTTCCAAATCCTTTCCTAGGCTTGGCCGGCTTCGCCATGGTGTGGACGGTTGGCATGATGTTGCTAGCCGGCGGTGTTATTAAAAAACGTTGGTTCTGGCTTTGCTTCCAAGCTGGTTCACTGTTTGGCATGTTCTTCGTTGCATGGCTTATACATGCCGCACTGTACGACATTGGCAAGCTCTGTATTTACTGCATGATCGTTTGGACCGTAACCATTCCTATTTTCTGGACAACTCTGAGTTACAATTTAAGAGAGAGGTACATTGTACTCAATGGTACTTTAGGAACACTTCTAAAAGATCATCCTGGTAAGTTGGTAGCTCTAACATACCTCTTGGTAGTAGTCTTGATTCTGACCCGATTTTCAGACTACTTTTATTCACTAATTTAGTTAGCACTCAAGCACTGAAAGTGCTAAAATATGATGGTATCTGGTAGTTAGTTTCTAGTATATGGTATGAAAACTATAAAGAATTTTACCGATTTGGATGCTTGGCAAAAAGCCCACGAACTGAGAGTGGTAATTTTGAAATTACTGCCAGAATTTCCGCAAAGTTACCAGTATGGTCTATGCGCTCAGTTACAAAGATCTGCCATTTCTGTGGCATCGAATATCGCCGAAGGCTTCGGCCGTTCGAGTAATAAAGAAAAGTTGAATTTTTACAATTACGCGAGAGGTTCACTAACCGAAGTACAGGACCAGCTAATTTTATGTGCAGATCTGAAGTTAATTAATAAGCAAACTTTTATAGAGCTAACAGAGAGATCGATCAACGTGCATAAGTTGATTAACGGGCTGAGAAGGTATTTACGAGAAACTAGTAACGAGAAACGAGCTACGAATGTCTAAGAATGATTATTACGAAACTTTAGGTATCAGCAAAGATGCCTCTGCAGATGAAATAAAGAAGGCTTATCGCAAGCTCGCTGTTAAGCATCACCCAGATAAAGAGGGTGGCGATGAGTCTAAATTTAAAGAGGCTACAGAAGCTTACGAGGTCTTAAAAGATACTACTAAACGTCAACGATACGACCAGTTTGGTCATGCTGGAGTTGGTGGTGCAAGTGGCGGAGGTGCTGGCGGTAATCCGTATGAAGGATTCCAAGGCTTCAATGGCCAAAGCATGCACTTTGATTTCGGCGACGGTGGTCTTGGTGATATCTTCGGTAGCTTCTTTGGCGGAGGGCAGCAACAACGTCGTTCGGAAGATATGGGACGAGATCTTCAAACCGATATCACGCTAACATTCGAAGAAGCGGTTTTTGGAATTGAAAAAACTTTACACGTAACTATGAACGACGTATGTTCGCATTGTAAGGGTTTGCGAGCGGAACCGGGCCACGAACTGAAGACTTGTGAAACCTGTAGAGGTACGGGTCAAGTAGTGCATCAAATGAACACAATTTTCGGAGCTATTCAACAAGCCGCTATTTGTAAAGCATGTGATGGACGTGGCAAGATCCCTGAAAAAAACTGTACGGTGTGTCACGGCAAAGGAGTGGAACGGACAAAGCAAGAAATTACCATCAAAATTCCAGCAGGTATCGATGATGGTGCCGTGATTCGTCTACGTGAACACGGTGAAGCTACCGCTAATGGCAACAAGGGTGATTTGTATGTTCAGATTAACGTGAAGGCTCACAAGCAGTTTACTCGCGAAGGCGACCTAATTCTTTCTAATGAACATATAAGCATGGTAGATGCGGCCTTAGGTACTGAAATGCAGATCCAAACAGTCGACGGCCCAGTGACTATGAAGGTACCGGCCGGTACCCAGAGTGGTACAGATTTCAAACTTTCTGGCCACGGCGTTCCACACATTAGAGACAAACAGCGTGGAGCCCATATCGTGACCATCCTTGTCGACACACCAACAAATCTTACTAAGACTCAGAAAGAAATTTTAGAATCACTCAAAACCACCAAAAAGAAAGGCTTATTCCACTAGTTACTTAGTTTATAAGCGTAATTTAAAAGAAGGCCCGTGAATGCGCCTTCTTTTTAAAACTAAGCTAGATTATTTGATGATTTCGATATCACCAATTAGTGGTAGCTTTTCCATCTTACCGTTAGCAGCACTGATGAGTCCCATAATAGCTAGTACTAATGTGGCGATTCCTCCAACAAATCCGGCAATCCATCCAAGAACTGGAATAACCCAAACAAAACTAATTACTACCTCTGCAATAAATAGAACGCAGCCCTGGTTTGCATGGAATTTTGCAAATTTTGATTTTGGTGCTGCAAGTAGTGGTACTAAGAACAAAATACCGATATATGCCAAAATACCGTATACTTTATTTTCTTCCACATCTTTGTTACTGCTTGATTCTTTGGCAGCTGCTGCCTTTGGTGTTTTATCTTCAGCCATACTAGCCTCCTGATTTAGTTAAAATTTCCTAACCTAATAATGCCAAATTTGAGCTAAAAAAACAACAATATGTATTATATTGACAAATAATATAAAAGATACGATAATAATAGTGTGCCAGTAAAATTTCCAAAAGTCACAATTGTAAAAGCTATTACACCTGCCGCTGAGTCTATGCGTGCTGATTTGCTAAAATACGAACACCTTGCTTCAACAACCAGTAGCCAAGAGAGATTCACGACCGAGCGAACCGAGTGTTTTTTCAACACGGAAATCGGCAGCTTAGAGGAGCTCGGTTTAGCTCAGCAACTGGCGATGCATTACCTGCTTATGACCGCAGTCAAACTGAATACAGAATCAAGTTATAGAGGAAGCCAAAATCTTTGGTCAAAACGATACACGCAGGCAAGTAGTGAGATCTATGGAACGCCCGAATCTGAAATCGCTCGTAACTTAGCTCGTGATCAGCTTAGAAGGCTCACAGAGTCTGCATCTACAACCGTATCCCCGAATCTGGTCGAACAATTTACGAATTTGAATGAGCGCTATGGCATACGTGCCTCAGAAGGCGAGCTTACCAAGGACTCGTTTGAGCTAATAGGCGAAGAGGTTGCTGAATACCTGCAAATTAAATATGAATCAGTGTTTAATGCTCTGGAACTCGAGAATGTGGAGACCAAAATAGAGCCCGAAGACGTAGCTCGGCGATTCAGGCAAGGCCTAGAAGTATTGGCTGAGCAATATGATCCAGCGTGGTACGAGTGGGAAGTCGTTATTGATCAACAACGAGACACAATTATTGCGGATCCTGCAAACAAGAAGATTGTTGTTGGCGCCAAGAGAGCCTCGTTAACACCAGAACAATTAAAGGGTTTGTTTGCGCATGAGGTGCTTGTTCACGGTTTAAGGTGTGTAAACGGCACAAAGTATTCTGAACAGCTTGGCACAGGCTTGCCGCAATACCTCGATGTCGAAGAAGGACTCGGAGTATTTTTTGAATATGCAATCACCGGTAGTATACCTGAGAAAAATGTTGACCGATACGTAGATATAGCTTTAGCACTAGGCTTAATCGATCAAATACCAAAGCCGAGAAGTGAAATGCTTGAATACGTCCGAACACGAGCATATGTGCGTAACGAGCTTGCGGCCCACGAAAACAGGAAGACGCTCGAACAGATCGAGAATGAGGTATATGCGCACGTAAACCGCATATACCGCGGTTCGCTTGGGAACGAGTATATAGGTATATTAACCAAAGACATAGCGTACCAAGTTGGCTTTATCAAAATTGGCGTCTACATACAAAATCAGCGAAGCAGGGGTGTTGGAATGAGTGACATTATGGAATACTTGTTAAGTGGGAAGTTTGACCCTACTAACGCCGCCCATGTAACCGAGGCAAAGAAACATGTACAGTAGTTAAAAATCTTAGGATAAGTATAAAAAATAATACATATGGACATTGTATATTTAGTTAAGAATAATGAAGAAAACGATTCCCGTGACCTGAGGTATTCGCTTCGTTCATTGCAAAACCTTCCAGAAGCACGTGTGTTCTTAGTTGGCGAAAAGCCAGCCTGGGCACAGAATGTAACCCACATTCCGGTTGATCAAACCAAAACGAAAAATGAAAACGTAGCTATGAACCGTACGGCGGCAATACGCAGCGAGGATATATCTGAAGATTTCGTTCTTATGAATGACGATTTTTTTATAATGAAACCAATTACAGAAATCCCACGACTTAATTTTGGCCTAATGAAAGACGTACTATGTTCATATCGCATCCGGTATCCGGAAGGAAGTGATTATATCCAGCGAATGGGCGATCTCTATGAATTACTAAAAAGTCAGGGCTTCGAGGAACCTTTGAGCTACGAACTCCATGTGCCTATGCAAGTCAAGAAAAGCGTCATCATTCGACTTCAGCATGAACGAGCCGGTAAGCCAATGCACCAATTCAGAACCTACTACGGTAACCATACTCATATGGGCGGTGAGTCTGTTGAAGATGTAAAAATTTTCTTAGACCATACCCATAACCCTAGGCAGTATGTCGCAGATCCAGAGGGCTATTTAAACTCGCAAACATTCCTTTCTACAACCGGTGGTGTATTCGATCGTGGCTTGGCAGGTGAATTTGTGAGAAGTGCTTTTCCTGGCAAGTCTAGATTTGAAAAATAACTAGCTTAAAAGCACTGAGTATAGTTTTGTATATTCAGATACCATCGTTTCAATGCTGAACTTCTGTGCAAATGATATACAATCATCAGCATTGATACTTGCCGATTTCTTTACAGAAGTAATAAATTGTTCGTCAGTGCCGCATAGGAATCCGGTGACTCCATCAATAATTAGTTCGCCGCGCGAACCACCACTTTGCATAATAACTGGAGTTCCACACGCCTGAGCTTCAATTCCCACTAGTCCGAAGGCTTCGTGAATATCAGAAGGAAAGAGTAGGGCTAGTGCTTTAGCGTAGTGTAGTGCAAGTTCTGGTTTGTGCATACTTCCTAAGTATCGTACATTTTCGCCATCAATCTGTGGTGCAATCGATTTTTCGTAATATTGTTGGTATTTATCTGGTATCCTGCCAATAATGTCCAAACCCACATCTGCAGCTTGAGCAACTCGAATTGAAAGTTCAATATTCTTTTCTGGTGCTATGCGCCCTACTGAAAGCAGGCGTCCATTTTTTTCACTTGGATCACAAGCCCGAAATGGACTCAGGTCGACACCGTGATGAATGTAGCCTTTTGTTTGCATCCCATTTGCAACATCAAAGTCGTGCATATATTTGGTGGGAGGTACTGCCCAGACGTTTGTGGGATGTGTCATTTGTGCAAGCCCAACTGATTCTTTGGTTGGCCACCAATGCTGGGTGAATACAATAATTTTTTGCGTTAAGTGTGCTGCTTCAAAATGGAGTGAGTCAAAATGACTATGGTATATGTCGTGCTCGTTTTCAAATGCAAGCTTGAAGTTTGCGAGGTTTTGTTCTTTCTTGTCATACAAGTTATCGCTCGCGCCTTTGATGGTCACTCCTTTAACGTGTGAATTAGGATTGCAGTAAATAGTTACTTCGTGGCCGGCAGCTACTTGATGTGTTACCAGCTCGAGCAGCCACTCGTATCTACCATTGTGCTCGGCAAGCGGGAAGGTGATGCTGTGTGGAATAACGTGTGCTATCTTCATGATTGCCCAACTCTCACTTTCATACTCTCTACTTTTTCACAGAGCGTGTTGAATCGTGATTGTTCTTCTTCCGCTACGATTGCCACAATCGTTGCCTTAAATCCTTCGCGGGCTGGGCCAATTAGATCACCCGGTGCTGCCTTTACTTTTAAATAGGTGATTGAATCGGCATCAATCATGTTCTCGACTGAAGCAAATGAACCTTGCGTTTTAGGAAAGAATTCGTATACAGCACAATTTTTATTAATATCTCCAGCTAGATGCGGCTTTTCACCAAGTGAAATCTTGAGTTCTTGTTCAATTAAATCAATGCCATATGCAAACTGATACATGCGCGGTCTGTACCCGCCAGTGCGAGCTCCGATCTCTACGATTTTAGGTCCATTTTTGCTATATATAAGCTCAATGTGTGCGGCACTTGAGTGAAGACCTAGGGACTTTAATCCTTTGCGTGCGGTATTGAATAATGATTTTTGAACCTGAGTACTCGCGCGAGAGGGTACTGCGCGTCGGAACAAGTATGTGTCATCAGCGCCAATATCTTGTGCGGTTGTGATGTCAACAATTCCATCACAAAAGTGTGGTGTGCCTTCGTGGTCAACTAAAGCAGCAATGGTGTACTGCTTGCCCACTACGAATTCTTCTACTAAAAGTCGAGGTTCGCAATCGTGTACACCATACTTCTTGTATAGCTCGTCAATTGAACGCTGCGCATACTCAAAGCTGGTTTGCAGCTCCTGCAAAGAATTACAGCGCATGATGAGCAGGCTTTTTACAAGATTTGCTGGCTTAATAATAACGGGGAAACCGTACTTTTCTGCAAACTCAACTGCCTCCTCGATTGAGCTAATTTCGCTGTACTGGGGAGTAACTTCCGGGCTGTTTGCTAAAAAAGCTTCTCGCATACGAATCTTATCTGTTGAAAGGTGTGCAGATTCAACAGTTGGTGAAGGGAGTCCAAGTGATTCTGCGAGTATCGCCTTTGGCACAATATAGTTTTCGTAAATACAGTAGAAGCCAGCTGCCTGAAGTTCTGAACTTTCAAGGCGCTGGATTTCGCTTTCTAAATCAGCAAAATCTAACTGTTCAATACGGTCATACCCCTCGGTGCTCTCACTCGCAATCCGCCTATCTGCAAGTAGCCCCGCTTTGTAACCGAGCGAGCGGATGTGCTCGGGGATCTTGCCCTGTGCGAAAGATTTACCTACTACATATATGTACGTGTTATTCATGGCTACCATCGTACCAGTCTAAAGAAGAGTTTCAAAACACCCCGGTGGAATAAAAAGGTCTGTTAGTATTGACAATTAACCACTTATCATGCTATAATATATACTATATGATAGAACAGGCAAACTTGCAAATAATTGGGCAAGCTGAACGGGTGAAGTTCCCTTCACTGGACCTTAGTTTGCACGCTCGTATAGATACGGGTGCGCGCACTTCTGCTATTTGGGCATCTAGTACCCAAGAGGCAGAGGGTGTCCTTGAGGTGATTTTTGTTGGCAAGTCGCACGAGGCTTACACTGGTGAAGTTGTAAAATTCCATGAATACAGTCAGGAAGTTGTTACGAGCTCAACAGGCCATACCGATGTGCGTTATAAGGTAAAGATACCAGTAGTTGTGAAGGGTCGAAAAATTAAGGCTAATTTCACTCTCGCTGACAGAAGTGCACAGGTTTACCCTGTGCTAGTAGGAAGAAATATACTTCGCGGCAAGTTTGTCGTAGACGTAAAAGGTGGCGCGACTCTCAGACACGCTGAACGTGCGCTCGCGGCAAAAAAAGAAGATATACTCAAGAATTCCAAGAACGAAGGTGGATCACTATGAATATTGTAATTCTCTCTAATGGTCCAGGCAACTACACTACCAAACGCCTAAAAGAAGAAGCAAAACTTCGTGGCCATTCGGTACGAGTGGTGAAGTATAAAGGCTGCTACGCAACAATCGAAAAAAGTAACCCAGCTGTAAGTTACAAAGGCGAGATGCTCATAAATGTCGATGTAGTTATACCGCGTATTGCAAGTAGTATGACTCGCTACGGTACGGCAATAGTGCGACAGTTCGAGATGCAAGGGGTGTACACTACTGCAAACTCAATCGCTATAAATCGTTCACGAGATAAGCTTCGGAGCATGCAGCTTCTTTCTAAATATGGTGTGGGTATTCCTAAGACAGTGTTCTCAAGAAACACGACTGACATCGATGACTTACTAGAGCAAATAGGTGGAACCCCAGTTATTATTAAACTTGCGCGTGGCACACATGGTAACGGAGTAGTACTTGCGGAAACTAAAAAGGCTGCAAAATCTGTACTTCAGGCGTTCTATCTTCATAACGAAGACGGCACCAACATTCTGTTACAGGAATTTGTAGAAGAATCGGCCGGTCAAGACATCCGTGCAATTGTTGTTGGCGGACGTGTTATTGCAAGTATGAAGCGTCAAAGCCTTGATGACGACTTTAGGAGCAATATTCACCAGGGTGGAGAAGGTACCGCCATTAAGCTTACTGATGAAGAAAAGAAGGTCGCACTCAAAGCCGCAAAAGCCATGGGTCTCCCGATTTGCGGTGTAGATATGATGCGCTCTTCACGTGGACCACTTGTGCTCGAGGTAAACTCCAGTCCTGGTTTGCAAGGTATCGAAAAGGTGACCGGGCGTAACGTAGCAGCTAAAATAATTGATTACATTGAAATAAATGCAAAACGACGTAACAAAAAAGACAAAGTTGGCGCGTAGGCTATTAGTTGGCGCAGTTGCATTTATTGTTGGGTTGAGTGTGTTATTTTTTGCGATAAAGTCGCAAAATGATTTACCAAGTGTGAATATTGGTGATGTTGTTATTCCTGTAGAAATTGCTACTTCGTCGCAAGAAAAACAGAAAGGCCTCTGTTGCAGAAACAGTCTACCCGAAAACCAAGGCATGTTATTTGTGTATGAGAAGCCCGGTAATTACCGTTTCTGGATGAAAGATACTCGTATTCCACTAGATATGTACTGGATCAGCTCTGAAAAGAAGATAGTTCACATAGAAGAAAACGTGCAACCAGAGTCATATAAAAAAAGTTTTGGAACAGATGTTCCATCTCAGTACGTTCTGGAAACTAACGCTGGCTTCGCAAAACAGCATAATATCCGAGTTGGCGACACGGTTGAATTTAATCTATAAGAACTAAGCTCTACCGTCTAAGATCTAACGTATGTTACCATAAGCATAATGGTTGATCTAATAGCTTTAGTACTAGCAATTTGTGTTGTCTTGGTCGTCATGCTTCGACGAACAAGTGCCGGCATGGCGATTATTGCTGTTTTGGCTGGAGTGATGCTCGACCAGTTG
>DAIUJM010000008.1:24134-25665 GCA_036848695.1 Candidatus Saccharimonadota bacterium | reverse complement strand
GCATAAGCCATCAGATTTACAGTCTGACGTGTTTGACCGCTTCACTATCCCAGCTTTGGAGCCATCTGTCGGATTCGAACCGACGACCTGCTGTTTACAAAACAGCTGCTCTAACCAACTGAGCTAAGATGGCACATTATTAAATTGTTCTTCTTAGAACTGTTACACTATACAAAAAATGATAGAATTAAGCAACTAGTCTTGCAATATCTGTATCTGAAATTAGTCCTGGAACCGGTTCTAAATCTGAGCCAGAAGACGACACTGCATTTCTAAACAAAACAGGTTGATCCTGAGATATTCCACCCCTATTGTTACGAGAACCATTTGATTCAGCAACAGATAGTTTTCCAATCATGATGACTTCATCAGATGGATAAATATTTCCAACTTTTCCGTTTAGCTTCTCGTGGGCTGCTAGCATTTTAGCACTGCCTGGTATCGGAGCAGGCAGAAGGCCAAGATTTAGTTGACCGTCGCATCCATGAGAAAGAAAAGCACCATCTTTTTGCTGAACCTGTTCTAAAATAGGAGCTTCAATTCCAGATTCAACCAATATACGCTGCGCGTCTTCGAGAGATTTAGTTTTGATGGTATAAATGTCGCCATCAATTTCACAATAAAAAAAGTGTTGGTCACCTTCAGTGCCACCTTGAGTTTCTGAATTTGCCATACTACCCCTCACTACAGCCATTAGAATGTAAATCTAAAAACTGCGCATTAGAACCGAATTATTGTTTTCACCCTACCCTTATATTGATTGTAACATAACCATTTTCGGGTGATAGCACTTACATCACTACTTTACGAGGCTGTTTGATGCTTGGCGCCTTCTGAATCTTGGCGGTTGCACGTTTCATGGCGCGTTCTATTTTTTTAGCGTCTTCATCGCGGCCAACTTTTTTATATGCATCAGCAACAAGGGTGTATGTCTGTCTGTTTGGTTGCAATTTTGCTGCGTGCTCTAGAGCTTCTACCATTCGCTTTTCATTACCAAGTTTTTCTTGTACTTTGGCGTAGGCAATGTAGCGAACGGGAACATCATCTTCGTCTTGCATGGCAGTTTCAAGCGTGTGGGCTGCTTTTTGGTACTCTCCTACTTCCATGTAAACCAAACCTAGGTTATTGAGTGTTGAAGCATTTGGTTCAAGGCTATGAGCGATTTCAAAACATTCAATAGCATGTTCGAAGTTGCGTTGCTTGGCATATAGAATACCGAGGCGGTTGTAGGCGCCTGCGTTACGTTCGTCGAAACGCAGTATGGTTAAAAGAGCGCGTTCAGCACGTAAAAATTTGTTTTCTTTTAAGCTGAGGAAGGCATCATCCCAGAGTTTTTGCAGTCGATCACCAACTTTCTTGGTGACTAGTTCTTCAGCTTCTGCTTCACTACCTGTAATATTGTAGATCGTCCAGCCACCGATTGCAGATATAAGTAAAAATGCGAGTATCATTGCAACTGCTAGTATACCATTGGGTAGTGGTTAGTGAATAGTAGGTTGGTGAATAGTTTTTAAGATAATTCAGCAAGTAC
>DAIUJM010000008.1:0-24034 GCA_036848695.1 Candidatus Saccharimonadota bacterium | reverse complement strand
GTCATTTTTGAAAGTGATTCATCTCGGTTGGTACTGGTGCTTCGAAAATACGGCGTTCTCGACTAGGGAGTGTTAGTTCAAGTTTGTGTGCGTGTAGCATTAGGCGCCCTGCGGATTCACCGCTGTAGAACTCATCACCGACAATTGGGTGCTTTAAATATGCCAGGTGTACGCGCAGTTGGTGTGTGCGACCGGTTCTTGGAGAAAGCTGAACTTTACTGTAGAGCGTTCCGTTTTTTCCTTCGTAAACGTCTAGCACCACAAAGTCAGTTTGCGCTGACTTACCATTAATCCCTGCTCTAAAAGTTGCAGGTTTTTTTGGGTTTCTTTCAATGGGAACGTCTATATGGCCTGTTTTTTCGGGTAATTCGCCACTAATAATAGCAATATATGTTTTCTTTACATTTCTTTTTGAAAACTGACCTTGTAGGTAATCTTGCGTTTCTTTATTTTTGGCACAGATAATTAGGCCGCTTGTTCCACGATCTAAGCGATGCACAATTCCCGCCCGATTCGACTGCCAAAAATCTTGTTCCTCGTCATTCCCGCGGAGGCGGGAATCTAGTACTATTTTTGTGTCTTCGACACTACTCTTTTGACTGGATTCCCGATCGGAGCCGGGAATGAAGCTGCAGTGTTGCCTTAAAAACGTAGCTATAGTTCCCTCTTTATTAAAGTCCCCTTTTGAATGGGTCAGTATGCCGGTTGGCTTGTTGAATACAATAACGTCGTCATCTTCATAAATAATTGGTAGCTCAATATCGGCCGCTTTGCGCTGAAGCTGATCAAGGTTTATAGCAATATCGTCACCCTGTCTAACTTTGTATTTTGCTTTTTCTGGTACCCCGTTCACAAGTACAGATCCGTTTTCAATAAGTTTCGTTAACGCAGACCTAGAATATTCGGGGTGTAGCAAAGTAGCCACCTTGTCTAGGCGCTCACCAATCTCAAATTTACCAATCGTCTCTTTGCTCACGTCTCTATTGTACTAGAGATGCGTGTGAAACGAGGAACAGTTTTGTAGTTATATTCTAGCTCTGCAGTAAAGTCTTCCAGAGTGCGTGTCTAAATGTTGATACCCTTCTTAGTCAGGCTATCGTCTGGATCGTAGTATAAAGGGGTGTAATGCACCAATATTGCGAAATCAGGTTCGTTTCGGGAAAGAAATAATACTTGATAAAGCTTTTTTTCTCTGGGGTGCTTTTGTAATGTTCGTAAATACCTTGAGTAATCACATCAGGCTCCAAAACCATTGGTTGTGAAGATCGTGTTTGCCTCATTTTGTTTATTGGCAACAAGATAGAAGTCAGTGAATTCCAGTTCTTTTATACCAGATAGTTTATCTATAACAGCTTCCTGGTGTTCTTTTGGCACAAACCAAACTACTTTTGTGTACCATGTTGCAACTGACACATCACCACAACGCTGACGAACAAAATCAACAATCTCTTTAGTTTCTGAAAGCTCAAATTCAAGCGCTACATGTTCAGCTCCCGGTAAAGATTCCTCGTTCTTAATCAAAGTATTCTTAACACGAATCTTTAATGGAAGAAATTGCTTTAAAGTTTTCAGTAGATCAAGTTGGTTTCGTATATCATTCACTGAAGCGCTGGGTATAAAAGTAAGTGTAAGATGTCTAAAGATGTCGTACTCATCGCCTTTGGGTTTTTGGCTAAACTGTTGTTCAACATTATCAAATAATGTTTCTTGTTCCGGAGATAGTCGTCCAAATATACCGAGTACTTTAATGGTATTTGATGACAACTCGAGCATTTACCGAAGGCCTACTGCTTTTTGAACTTTCAACAGCGTTTGATTGGCTATTTTGTTCATTTCTTCTTCTGAAGCCTTCAGCTTGGCAAGAAGTGTAGCTTCGTCTACTTGTGTAAGTTTGGCCTGGAAGTCGGTTAGAAACGCTTCTACGGCGTCTGCTGTGGCTTTTTTCAGTTCACCGTACTGAGATTGACCTTGATACTGATCAATAACTGTTTGTAGATCTTGTTCAGTGAATAAAGCTAGGATTTGCAGAAGATTACTTATTCCGGGTTGATTTTCTTGGTCGTAGTTAATAATTCCAACACTATCGGTAGTGGCGCTCATTAATTTCTTGGCTGCGGTCGAAGGATCGTCGCCGAGGAATATAACTCCCTTATCAGATTCGTCAGATTTACTCATCTTCTTAGTTGGATCCGCAAGATCTTTTATTCTCAGACCCTGATCTTTACCGAAGAATTCGTGCTGCTGCTTTACAGGTTTCGGAATTGCAAACAGCTCTTCGCCGAACTTGGTGTTAAGTCGCTGACCAAGATCACGTGTGATCTCAAGGTGTTGCGATTGATCATCTCCAACCGGTACGTAAGTTGCTCCGTAAAGTAAGATGTCTGATGCCATTAGTACCGGATAATCAAACAAACCAACAGTGACTCGGTCTGTGCCAAGCTTTGCTGATTTATCTTTAAATTGTGTCATTCGTTCCATTTCACCTATGCCGGTAAAGCTATTGAGTATAATGGTAAGTTCGCTGTGTGCTGGTATATAGCTCTGACGATAGATGTGGACATCTGCATTATCTAGCGGTAAACCGGCAGCCACAAAAAGATGCAGATTATGCATAATTTGCGCTTGCAGCTGGCTGTGATCAATTGGTGTAGTGAAGCTGTGAAGATCTGGTACAAAAAGATTAATCTGATATTCACCTGCATGCTTCTTAGCCATGTCTATTAGTGGCAGCAAAGCACCAAAAAAGTTACCGATGTGAAGATCGTTATTTGCACGAAGACCTGTTAATATTACTGGTTTATTCATATTGTTCTCCATTATATCTTAAATTCAAAGCCTTCCCCAAAATTGTATCTTTTTTGGTCAGGTTGTATGTATGTTCGTAGTAACTTCGGATCTCGCTCAATGCCACCATTGGTCTCGATGTAGCACTGTAGGATGGACATAAAGAAACTATGGCTTACGAGCACAACCACATTATCATCAACTATCTTTATAAGCTCGATGAGCCCATTAATTCGCGTAAATAATGCGTCTCTACTCTCTATTAAGTTGTCCGTCTCGAATGCATCCAAAAAGCCACTCCTGACAATACTGCTTCCTAATCGATTAAATTGCTCCTCGGAACCATAACTTTTTAAGTCGAAAGTAACTTCATTTAGTAGTTCTGATTTTAGTATACGGTGATCGTCGGATAGTAGTCTCGCCGTGTCAACTGAACGTTTCTTTGTTGAACAAATAACAATTCCACTCTCGAGTCGTTCAGTAGTCGCACCATAATCTATTGGTGGATCTGTCATGCCAAGGGCCGAGAGACGATAGCCTTTATACCTACTGTATTTACCGTTAAGAGTAGGGTCATAGCTGAGTACCTTGATAACTTTGATGTTTCTCATTTTTGATATACCCTGACGCTACTTTTAATTACTGGTGTGACTTCTAAGCACGTCCTCTCGTCGTTTGGCAAACAGTATTTATTAATGCTCTGGAACAATGATGCATTAACAGTGTCGTGCACTATAGTGCAGCTTGTCGTATCCTGCCCCATCAGTCTACCTAGTACAAGATATTGTGCCATGGTTCGGAGAGTTCTATTTATTAAAAACTGTTTGTCGTTAGCCTTGTCGTTACCGTATAGTCTTCTATACAAGGCGAGCCTAGCGGCTATGTCAGTCTCAACTCTTGCAAGCTTACCTTGTTGATACCTTTGTTCAAGTGTTTGGGTATAATCACTCTCCAAATCTGTAAACTTACTCCTTGAGAACAGTTTAAAGAAACTAGATGATACAAACTTTCCGATTTTGTAGGTTTCCTCTACGGCACTCAACATTTCTTTTGTCGCAGCCACACTTTCGCTACATTTTGCTAAAAAGCTGTCTTCGTCACTCTGGAAGTATTTTTCACAGAAGAATTCATCAGTTGCCTCTGTGTCTGCGAGTAGCACCGTACATCTAAACGGGACGCCAAAGATACTCCATTCTTCTAAACAGTGCTGTATTCCTTTCAATCTGGAGCTGAGTAAGTAGCGGTACGCCTCCGCCTACATCTTCGAAGGTGTAGGTATTGCCGTCATTGCTATAGTCGGGACAACTTCCGATATATATACTTAAGGGGTTCTCCGTATCTGCCTGTTCCATACGCCTGGTTAAGCGTCTAACATCTTTATCTGAGATGCAGTCATCACTTAAACCCAATTTACTTTTCAATTCATGTGCTTTCATAATATGTACCTTTGTCATTATTGTGTAATAAAAAATCGCCTGTTTAGTGGCGATCTTTTCGATATATTTGTTATGTGTTATTTCAAATTTGCAAACACACGGAAGAAACCGCCACAAAAGTGTCGGTATACCAAGAAGTATTGTTTATGTGTGTCATATTTAACATGAATATTATTATATCATACTTGTCAAATTTGTAAAAGGGTTAGATCGAGCCCGCCGTGAAGATGAATGTTATGTAGGTAATGGCTAGAACAGCAAGACAGCCTGTGTAGAGTGCGTGGTGTTGGTACCATGATTTACGTACTTTACGGGGCAACTTTACGTAGTGCCAGTGAGTAAGCGCTGCAACCAGTAATACGCTGAATAATATTGTAAGCGTAATAACGCTATACGGGTTACCAAGTGCTTGTATGCGAGCTGGGTTCGCGAACACCTCGCTACTATACATAGATGCTGCGTTAGTTATAGAGCCCGTTGCAACGCCTGCAACCAGACCTTCTTGCTTGGGGGCGCCGAAGAGTGCTACTACCAGCGTGGTTGCTTGCCCTTTTATAGTGCCGTTAACAACTGCCACACCGATATTTTCATAGTTGCTACCCATAACATTTGCTTTGTGTGGAGGTGAATTCATCCAGGCGGTGGTGACGCCTTCTGATGTCGTGAAGTCTTTGGCTAGATTTTCACCAGCGAATTGATATTTATATCCGGCTTGGTCAAACCAGTTCCACGGCGCTATACCTGCTGGTGAATCGTGCGACCAGTAGTTGTTAGTGAACATATCTTCTGCTTTTAGACTGGCTGCGGTGTTTAGTTTCTGATCAACTGAAAGAGGTTTCAAACCCTGGCTTTCTCGAAGAGAATTTAGATTTGTAACTACCTTTTGGGCTGAGACATTAGTAGCGTAACCAAGGATTTTAGGCTGACCAGTAGTTTTAACGTTGTAAATAAGCTGTAGCCCAACAAGAAGTAGTGCAACTGCAATTAAACCACGTGCTCTAAGTAGGTATGGGTGAAAACGGTTTTTAGAACTCGGCAGTAGCCATATATCAAGGATTGTACGCTTCTTCATGTTTGAACCGGAAATCCAGCAGACTAGATGTCCGTGATCTTTTTTGCACTGTATTTTGCTAGCTGAGGTATATTTTCGTTTTGTCGCCATGTTGCACCATTACGCGTGTTTATAGATACGAGTATATCATGCTTATGTTGTAACTACGGTACATATTACCGGCTATTCGGTGCCCTGGCGTCGTCGCGCAAGAAGGAACCAAGCTATGATTGTACCAATAGCGCCCGATGCAATAAGTAACCACAAAAGTCCCTTTGAAATACCTGATTTGGTATTCGCTCCGGCAAAGTTGGCTGCTTCATTGGCAAATGTATCTTGAGCACCAAGTACTTCACCATCTGCATTGTCTGCTACTTCAGTTACCGGTGTTTCGGTTGTTGGCACCGGTGTTACAACACCATCGTTTATAAATGCAGGTACAAAATTCTGAAAAAAAGTTGTTACGGGTGTGGTTGTAGTCCCTGATTGTTGGGGTTGCGTGGGTGGGGGCGTAATTACAATTGCCGGCTGTTCTTCCTCAAGAGCTACAGTTGTATCAATGGTGACCTTTATACGAAGTATTGGCGAACTTGTGTGGCTAGAGTTGTCTTTTGCCAAAGCATTTAGACAGTATTCACCGTTCAGGCCGCTAGTATCGAAGGTTGCCGAATACGTTGATCCACTGCTGGTATTACTAATTTCAATGCGCTGTTGGGTCCCATTGCCGTCGCACTGTCCATCAAGAACTCTTGGTTCGGAAATGTAGAATTTAACATATTCAATACCGTTGCTATCTGTTGCGTCAGCTGTAACTTCGATTGCATCACCGTAGATTGGTTCAGGCGTAGTTATCGCAAAGTTTGTTAGCACGGGACGTGTTGCATCAATAGTGAACGGTAGACTGACTATGTCGTCTTTTCGATTATTCGCCTTTGTGAAAGTAGTGGTTTTAGCTGTGTAAGTACCTTCTGCTAATGGTATCCATGCAGGATAAGTAGTGCCACTGATAGTCTGCTCTATTGCTTCCTTAACATCACACAAAAGGTAGTTGCCAGCTTGCCTCAGATCACATTGGTCTCTTAAGACTGCAAATTTATTACCATTTACCTCGCTGATGAGGTGTTTAAACTGGTTGAACTGATCGTCAACACGTACGCGTATTGGGTTATCACTTGTGCGGAAAATGTTATTAGTCAATGATGGTGTTGCGTATACTGCCCATGGTGAATCAATAGAGTATACATCGGCATCCCCAGTTACGGGGTACCAAACACCATAGACCCGATATTCAGCAGTCAGATTATATAAACCAGCTGGCAAGGCGGTTGTAACACGGAACTGTTTATCGCCTTGTGCATTTGGCCATTGGGCAGTCTGTAGGTGTTCGTATCCAGCAATATGAGGAAGAGTATTTGTGCCAGTAAAGTTGAATCTTACAGCATCAGCCGCGCCTGGTACACGTACTGCTCCAGATAAATCACCGGCATTATCGGTGCGGACATATTTTGGCGAACCTAGAAATTGTGAGGTACCGCCACTAAATGCTAACTCAAAATTATATTTAAAATTTTCGCTCGATGTTGCTAAATAGACATTGTCGTAAAAGGTTGTGCTAATACCGTCGGTACGTAGATACAGGCTTCCGAAAGCTGCATTATCAACGGCAGTGATACGAGCCTCGGGGAATGCTTCAATAATATCGTTCCATGTGCGTGATTCTGAAGTGTTGCCGTCGGGCCACTGCGTAAATGCACCTGTAACCATGCGAGACCATTGCCAACTGCTGTTACTAGCTACAGCTTCTTGAGTACTCCAGTTATTTGCTGTATTACCGACTGGAATGTACACCAATCTACCTTGCCAACCTGTTAGCCCGGCATGGTTAAAATCGACATCTAGGTTAATGTAGGCTTTACCTGGAGAATCGGTATATACATCAAAACCGAGCGCAGCAATATCAGTAAGTTTTGTGCCAGAATATTGTAAACTAGCAAGATTCCAACGCTGGCTAGTATCAGCTGCGTTTAGTCTAGCAGCTCCCCAGTTGCCTATCGAAGGTTGCGGGTTGGCAATAATTTCATGATTTTCATTCCCAGAAGGATTTGCTACGTTAGTGTTATCGTTCTGGTAGGTCCAGGTTGTCATAGTGTTTGCAAGATCAGACTGTTTCACGATCTGATTGACTTGCGGTGCTGCAGCTGGTGGAGCGGGGGCGGTACCATTACTGGCGCCCTTTGTAGTATTGGGGTTTGATCGAATCTCAAATATGGTGCTTGCATCGTATTGTCTAGCATAACTTTCACCACTACCTAGACTTGGATATGTCACGGTGTCTACATCTGTAGCATTTGTAGTAGTTTCAAGCTGGAGAGTTGCACCGCTATTAACGAGACTTATACTTGTTGTTTTTTCTCTAATTAGATATCCATAAGGATCAATTGTTGTTCCACTTGCAAAGACGCCGCTGAAGTTACCTGAAGTTTGTCGAATACGCCAGTCGCTCATGTCTACCGCTGTATTGGTTGGGTTGTATAACTCTACCCATTCGATCTCTCCGGTCGCGGGATTGGCAACGATTTCGTTTATTACTACATGGCTGGTTACGGCCGTAGCGTTGGTTTTTGCAGGCGCAAGTATTGAACCGGCGCTGAATACAGGACTCATTAGCACGAGAAGCGTTGCAAAAAATGTCGTTATTTTTTGGTTGAGGCTTTTTGTTAAACCTACTTTATGACGGTACACCATATTACTCCTCGCACTACATAGTTTAGCTAGCTTCAACATAACATAATAATTTTGAGACTACAATAATGTTGATCGGGTTACTGCTGTAATGGCATGTTATATTAAGATACCTCCGAATTTTATAAGACTGTATATGCCTATAAAATCAAGCAGGTAACAGATACAAAGTATCTTCCAACGTTTCAAATGGCCGATACCCATAAGGGATAGCCCCAGCTCATCTGGAGTTGGGAGCATTACCAAAAAAGCGCCGAATGCTGTAATCACGTGACGTAACCAGCTTTTTTGTAGTTTATTTACTCTTCTTCTAATTTTTAGTTTTCGGGCTAAGGGGCGCATTTCTACTGCAATTTCGTCTTCAATGAAACGTAATATGATCCAGTCGCCCAGTACTGATCCAAGTGAAGCTACGAAAACTAATGTAAGAGGATCAACGTTATCGGCTACGGAAAGCAGTAAGACTATAGCTGGAGCAACTGTGAAAGAAGAAACAAGCATTGTGCCGCCTATAAAGCCACCAATGTACCTTTGGTCTTGGAACCATTCTAGAATAATGGCAATTGCCGCAGTATCGAATATAAGTATTGTGAATATAATAACTAAAATAGCAAGCAAAGTGTGCTTGTAGTTAAATCTAATCCATTTTTTATGCAATTTTTGTATCATGCGAGCTACTTTTCTATATTCGAGTATACCGTAAAACAAAAAACTCCCCAAAATGAGGAGTTCGATGTTGCTGTAAAGGTTGCTTAACGTTTCGAGAATTGTTCTTTTCGACGTGCGCCCTTGAGACCAGGTTTGTTTCGCTCTTTTTGACGTGAATCTCTCTTGAGCAATCCACCCTTTTTAAGTGTTGTGCGAAGATCGTCGTTCATTGCGCTAAGTGCTTTGGCAATAGCAAGCTTGCTTGCACCGATTTGCGCATGGTGACCACCACCTTCGATCTTCAGGCTGATATCAAAGTTGTCAGTCTTCTGAAGAATACGGAGTGGTTCCATCAGTTCGAATACGAATGCTTCGTTGCCATTGAAGTATTCAATAGCAGGTTTTTCATTCACAGTTACTACACCTTTGCCACCTGTTAGGCGAACTCGAGCTGTAGCACTCTTACGACGGCCGAGGCCATAAAAATAGTCGTTCTTAGCCATGTTTAACCTCAATCTTTTCAGGCTTCTGTGCGGCATGTCCGTGGTTTTCATCTACAAAAACACGAAGACGTGCAAGTCGCTCAGGAGCAAGCTTATTCTTTGGTAGCATTCCCTTTACAGCTAGTTCAATAACATTGGCAGGATCTTTTTCAAGTTTCTGTTCAAGTGTCATTTCTCTCATACCGCCTGGGAATCCACTGTATCTGTAGTACTTTTTGTCGGCTAACTTATTGCCGGTTACAACAAGCTTAGCTGCGTTGGTAACGACTACGTAATCACCACAATCAATATGAGGAGTGTACATAGGTTTGTTTTTACCAGTTAAGTAGGTTGCAATAACTGTTGCAATACGTCCTAGTGGTGCTTCGGAAGCATCAATAAGTATCCAACGTCGAGTGACTTCAGAAGGTTTTGCAGAGTATGTCTTATTCATTATTTGTCTCCTTTAGCTGGAGCTTTTGCTGCTGGTTTTGCCGTTGCCTTAGTTGCTGGCTTGGTAGCCACCTTTTTGGCAGTAGCTGCTTTTTCGGGCTTTGCATTAATGTCATCGACAAAACTGATGCGGGCCATCTGGGTATTGTCGCCGCGTCGAAGTGCGGTTCGTTCGATACGAAGGAATCCACTAGTACGCTTCATAGCAGGTGCAATTTGTTCTACAAGCTTGTGGGCTGCAGGAACGCTAGCAAGCGTGCTAACGAGCATACGGCGATTATGTAGATCGCCCTTGCGTGCTTTGCTAACTAGTTTTTCAAAATTCGGTCGAAGCTCTTTAGCTTTTGGAAGTGTAGTTTTAATACTACCGTGTTCAATAAGCGCAATCGAAAGACTGCGAATCAAAGCGCGACGCTGATCTCGCTCTCTTCCAAATTTACGACCCTTATATCCGTGACGATGCATTTAGAACTCCAACTCTGCCATTTTGTCTTTAACTTCATCAAGTGCTTTGCTGCCAAAACCTTTGAGCTCGCGTAGTTCAACTTCGCCGAGAGTAACAAGATCACCAATAGTCTTAATACCGTTGTTGAGTAGTGCGTTAGCAGTTCTAGCAGCTAGGTTGAGATCTTCGATAGGAGTCATGAGTTCTGCGGTTTCTTCGTTAGCTCCTGAGTGCGCAAATGGCTGTGCAGCGGCTACGGTTGTACTACCAGCTAGCGCTGTGTACTGATTAACTAAAATCGCTGATGCTTGTTCAAATGCCTCACGTGGGCTAATTGAGCCGTCGGTATCAACAGTAAGAAGCAGCTTGTCGAGATCAGTCATTTGACCGACACGAGTGCTTTCTACTTTGTAGCGTACTCGGAGTACTGGGCTGAAGATAGCATCTACGGCTATCATGTCGCTTGGGCGACTTTCAGCTGGTGTAGCTTCAACGGTACGGTATCCACGACCAGTTTCAACAACAATGTCCATTACAAATGGTTTGCTACTATCAAGAGTTGCAATCAATTGATCAGGGTTTACTACTTCAACTTGGTCAGTAGTCTTAATGTCTGAAGCGGTGATAGCACCTTTTGTCTTCTTTTCTATACGAACTGTTTGTGGTTCGTCAGAAAATACTCTGAATCTTACCTGTTTGAGGTTAAGCATGATGTCTACGACATCTTCTTTTACACCATCAACAGTAGTGAATTCATGAGTTACACCTTCAATTTTGAAGGCTGAAACTGCAGCACCGGCGATGCTAGAAAGCAATACACGACGTAGGCTGTTGCCGAGAGTCATGCCGTAACCGGTGTGAAGTGGCTCAATAACGAATGTAGCACTTGTTGCTGAGTGGTCGTCTACTGAGGCTAGTGATGGATTGTGAATCATTTTTGACATAGTATTTAGCTCCTTATACTTAGCGTGAGTAGAACTCAACGATTAGTTGCTCATTAATATCTGGTTCTGCTTCTTCTCGAGTTGGTAGACCAGTGATCTTGATAGTTTGCTTCTTAACATCGCTAGTAAGCCAACTTAGTGACGGTTGACTAGCAGCTGCATGGATTTCAGCAAGTTCTTTGAAGTATGCGTTGTTTGTACTCTTGCTACGTACAACAAGTTCATCACCTTCAGAAACACGGATTGAAGGAATGTCAACACGCTTGCCATTTAGCATAAAGTGGCCGTGGCCAACAAGCTGACGTGCGGCGCGTCGTGAGGTTGCAAAACCAGCACGGTATACTGCGTTATCCAAGCGTCGTTCTAGAAGCTGAAGTAAGATTTGGCCAGATTGACCTGAAGAACGGCTGGCTTCCTTCATTAAGTTGCTGAACTGCTTTTCTAGAAGACCGTACAAACGTCGTACCTTCTGCTTTTCACGAAGCTGGAGCGAGTAACCACTTGGTTTACTCTGCCTTCCGCCGCCGTGCTGGCCAGGTATGTTTGTTCGCCGTGCCATAATTTTATGCGCCTTAGGATGCAGTGCGTATCCTTCACGGCGACTTTGCTTAACAATTGGAGATCGATCTCGTGCCATGATTAAACCTTTCGTGCCTTTCGTGGTCGAACCCCACCGTGTGGAACACCAGTTTTATCTGTAATTGATTCAACATCAATTCCAACAGTTGACGTAGCTCGAATAGCAGCATCACGACCTTGACCAATACCGTTAAGGTAAATATCAACGCTATGGAGGCTATTATTTTGCTTAGCGGTAGTTAGGGCTTTTTCGCCTGCAACTTGCGCTGCGTACGCTGTACCTTTTTTACTTCCACGGAAACCGCAGGCGCCGGCGCTAGCTGTTGCAATTACTTCACCTTTTTTGTCGGTGATAGTAATAATTGTGTTGTTGAAGGTTGCCTTAACGTGCAATTGGCCCGAAGGCACAACGCGCTTTGCTTTCTTCTTTTTAACTGTAGTAGATTCTGCCATAATTATTCAGTCCTAATCTTACGTCTTAGACGCAGCCTTCTTCTGTGTGCCGCCCACTGCTACACGCTTACCTCGTTTTGTACGACCATTTGTACGAGTTCGTTGACCATGTACTGGTAAACCTTGTTTATGACGTACTCCGCGGTAGCTCTGAATGTCTTTAAGACGTTTGATGTTACCGGTAACAATACGCTGTAGATCACCTTCAACAGTGTAGTTCTTGTCGATCTCAGTTCGAATTGCGTCGAGCTCAGCTTCTGTAAGATCTTTAACACGAGTTGTTGGATCAACTTTTGTAGTTGCAAGAATAGCCTTTGAATGTGTTGGGCCAATGCCATACACATATGTAAGACTAATCTGCACTTGCTTTTCGGTTGGAATAGTTACACCTGATATTCGTGCCATAACTAACCCTGCCTCTGCTTATGCTTAGGTTTCTTCTTGTTGATGACATACAGTCTGCCTTTACGGCGTACTAGTTGGTCATCTGGACTAATCTTTTTGACGCTTGCACGTACCTTCACGTAAACTCCTTACGTATAGATTAATTTGATGATTATGATTTGCGGTAGGTGATTCTGCCCTTTGTAAGATCATAAGGGGTTAACTCAACCGTAACGCTATCGCCAGCAACGAGTTTGATATAGTGCTTTCGCATTTTACCAGCCACGTGAGCGATGATCTGATGGCCGTTCTCGAGTTCTACGCGAAACTGAGCACCTGGAAGCGCTTCAATTACTTTTCCTTCGAGTTGGATTACTTCCTTGTTTACAGCCATAAGTTACAAAGATTGATTATACAGAAGTCAACAGATAAAGTAAATACCCCAAATTTGTTTCAACATTTGACGTAATTTAGAGTTTTGTGAAAATAGTACTCATTAGGTAACTTGAACTTGGAATAAAAACAAATAACGACACCATGCTGTTCAGTAACCAGATGGTTAAGTGCTTAGAATTATAGCCCTTAATAGCTTCTTTATATCGAAAAATGAAAGTAATTATAAAAATCCCGGGAAGCGATAGTACTAAAAATACCAAAGGAGTTGTTACACTTTGACTTATTGAACAGGTTTGATACTGGCATGAATTTCCTGTAGTAATTAATACACTAATCCAAAAAATAATAAATAATATCGGTAATATAACCGAAATTATCATAGAAAGTACAATAACTAGAGACAACTTGTACCTCAATTTAGAACTTAATATACCTGATATTGAAATAGCGAAGTTAAAAAATGATATTACAGCAATAAAAATTATTGGAAGATACCAAATATACATACGATAATTTTACCACAACCGCCTGCAATTTTTAGTAGTCTTGGTCGTATGTGACCATCAAAGCGCGGGATTCAAACTGGCGCAAGGTTTCTAGGGCTACGGAAACTACAATAAGGAGTCCGGTTCCACCAATAGTCAGTGAGGTTGTTCCTAAGATTCGCTCAACAAATAGTGGTAGTAATGCTAGTAACCCAAGGCTCGCTGCACCAAATAGGTTAAGGTGACTTACGATCTTAGAAAGATACGCCTGAGTTTGATCGCCAGGACGGATATTTTCAATAAAGCCGCCTTGTTTAGAGAGGTTTTCGGCAATCTCTTTAGCGTTAAATACTATGCTTGTGTAGAAGTAAGTGAACACGAAGATTAGCGTGAAGTAAACCAGCGGGTACACGTAGGTATTAATTGGGTTACTGCTAAGATTTTGTTGCTGACCTGGCTGTGCAAACCAGATGGTGAGGTTTTTACCAAGTTCGGCAATCCATGGTGTTGAATTGCTAGAAATAAGCTGACCAACAAACTGTGGGACGCTTAGAAAGGCAACAGCAAAGATTATTGGTATAACACCTGCAGTAATTAGTTTTACTGGTAAGATAGTTCCTACGCCACCATACGCCCTGTTTCCTTGAACGCGTTTAGCATAGCTGACACGAATAATGCGCTGCGCTTCGTTAAGCTTAACAACCAAGAAAGTTACAATTATAGTCGCCAGAATGATGGCACCGGAAATTGCTGCTCCTTTACCACTAATTGGTAGCGTGAACCATCCGAAAACATTAAAGTTGGCTTGATCAGCTGCAACAGTATTAACTAGAGTTGTAGCAGTGCCTGGTAGCTGTGAGACGATACCTGCGAAGATAAGCAAGCTGATACCATTACCAATACCCTGTTCGGTTATTAATTCACCTAGCCACATAAGAAGCATTGATCCACCGGTTAATGTGGCAACCATCAGAACCCACTGGAATGGAGTTGTATTGGCAGTAATGTCTATACCTAATTGACCACCAGCCTGCTGTCTAATAAGCAAAATCAATCCTACTGACTGCACAATTGCTAGCGGAACAGCTATCATACGTGTCCACTGATTAATCTTGCGTCGTCCACTTTCACCATCTTGCTGTAGCTCTTCGAGCTTCGGGAATGCTTTAGTTAGAAGCTGCATAATAATAGAAGCATTAATGTACGGACCTAGACCCATTAACATTATTGAAAGGCTTGAAAGGGCACCACCAGAAAGCAAGTCAAAAAAGCCCAGGAGCTGTTGTGAGCTAAAGATGTTGTTGATGAGTTGTTTTAACTGTGTCGGTTCAGCAAGTGGCACTGGAATGTGCGACAGCATACGAAAAATAACTATAAGTAATAGAACAATCGCAATACGTTTTTGCATGTCTTTGTTCTTCAACGATTTCAGAATTGTCTTCCAACCCACGGATGTTCCCCTCTTTTTGTAATTATCTCAAGTATATCAGAATAGTCAGTTGCTGCGGTACTACCGAGCAAAAAAAGACGTAACCCGTAGGTTACGCTTCTTCTTCAACAGCTTGGCGCTGTGGAACTGCCACCTGTTCAAATGAACCACCAGCTTTTTCAATAAGTTCAACAGCACTTTTGCTGGCTGATTGAGTCTTGATTGTAAAGGCTTTGCTAACTTCACCGCGAGTAATAATTTTTACTGCATGAAATGGTGTGGCAATAAGGCCAGCTTCTGTAAGTGTAAAGTTGTCGATAGCTTTTCCAGAAACAAGTTGTAAATTTTCTGTGTAAACAACTTGAGCCTTGGCGCGCTTGCTTTTAAAACCTTTAAGCTTAGGAATACGCATCATCAAAGGGTTTTGACCACCTTCAAATCCTGGACGTAGTTTCTTACCAGTTCGAGCCTTCTGACCCTTGGTACCACGACCAGCAGTTTTACCTTTACCAGCACTAATACCTCGACCTACGCGGGTTTTAGACTGTTTCTTCTGCATGTCTAGTTCATGAAACTTCATTATTTGTCTCCTTCAGCTTTGGCCTTAGTCGCAGGCTTTTTAGCTTTGGTAGCTGCTTTTTTTTCAGGAGCTTCATCGGTTGTTGTCCATTCGCTCTTTGGTTTAAGTTGCTTTAGGGCTTCAATTGTAGCGTAAGCGGCGTTTACCTTATTGGTGCTTCCAAGTGATTTCGAAAGCACGTTGTGAATTCCTGTAACGTTCAAGATTGCTCGAACGGTACCACCAGCAATAATACCGGTACCAGGTGCTGCAGGCTTTAATAGAACCTTTGCGCCACCAATTTTAGCGTAAACATCGTGTGGAATAGTTGCGTTAAATATTGGGATTTCCATTAAGTTCTTCTTAGCTACTGATGTAGCCTTAGCTACGGCTGCCTGAACATCGCCACCCTTACTTACACCAACACCAACGCGTTTTTTTCCGTCGCCTACAACAACAAGTGCCTTAAAGCGGAATCGACGGCCACCTTTAACAACGCGTGAAACACGGTCGATGTTAATTACAACTTCGTCAAATTCTTTTGGTTCTTCAACTCGTGGTTGTCTGAAATCTGCCATATTAGAACTCCAATCCATTCTCGCGAGCTGCATCGGCAAGTGCACTCAAACGTTTTTGATATGATCGGCCGTTGCGATCAAATACTACCTTAGTAATTTTAGCTTTAGTAGCTTTTTTGGCAATGTCAGCGCCAACAAATGCGCATAATTCGCTCATAGTACCTTTAGCTGTTTTACTTTGTACAGTTGTACTAGAAACAAGTGTTTTACCAGCTACGTCATCAATAATCTGCGCACTAGCGTGGCGGTTGCTAATATGCACGCTAAGACGTGGTCGATCTGCTGTGCCGGTAACGGTGCTTCGTACACGATTCTTACGAATCACTTTGTTATCTCGTTTGTGATCAAGACGATTCATTATTTCGCTCCTGTCTTTCCAGCTTTGCGGATGATGTGTTCGCCTTCATATTTAATACCTTTACCCTTGTAAGGTTCTGGCTTCTTGAACGCACGAATATCTGCTGCCACTTGGCCAACTTGCTGTTTACTGATTCCTTGTACTGAAATGTTTAATTTATCAACACCAAGTGTAATACCTTCAGGTGCTGTAAATTCAACGGGGTGTGAAAAACCAAGGTTGAGCACCAAGGTGCTACCTTGCAAGGCAACCTTGAATCCTACACCATTAACCTCTAGCTTCTTTTCAAAGCCTTTTGTTACACCAACAACCATGTTGTTGATGAGTGAGCGCATTAAACCGTGCTGTGAACGTGAAATTTTTTCATCACTGTTTCGAGCAACGTTAAGTACGCCGTCTTCAATTGTTACTGTTACGTGGGGCAATAGTTTTTCTTCTAGATTACCTTTAGGTCCGGTAACCTTAACAAGATCACCATCGACCGTAATTGTCACGCCAGCAGGAATTTCTACTGGTAGTTTTCCGATTCGACTCATATTATTACTTCCTTATCCTTAATATACTTTACAAATTACTTCACCACCAAGACGCTGCTTGGTTGCTTCAAAACCGCTCATCACACCTTTACTGGTAGAGATTAAGACGATACCTCGACCGCTTTTAACGCGAGGGATTTCGTTAACAGCGGCGTACATTCGGCGACCAGGTGTGCTCATTCGTTTAATTTCAGTAAAACGAACTGGCGTACCTTCTTCAGCAATAGTTATGATGATTTGGTTGCGTGGCGTACCTTTTTCAATCGTAACGTTTTTGAGGAACCTGTTCTTAACAAGCTCGCGAGCAATTGTTTCTTTAATGTTTGAATGCGGTAGTCGCACTTCGTTCTTGCCAACCTTGGCAGCATTACGAATTCGAGTTAGCATGTCTGCAATTGGGTCTGTTGATACCATACTCATCCTTTCTACCAGCTAGCCTTAGTTATGCCTGGGATTTCACCTTGGCTTGCATGTTTTCTAAACGCAACACGGCTTAAACCGAAGGTTCGCATGTATCCACGAGGACGTCCAGTTTCACCACAGCGGTTTTTATGACGTGTTGGACTGCTGTTGCGAGGTAGTTTGGCAAGACCGTCAAGATCACCAATCTTCTTCAGTTCAGCACGTTTTGCAGCATACTGTTTTATCATTTTTTGTCGCTTAAGGTCGCGAGCAATTGCAGATTTCTTAGCCATTACTGATTCTCCTTCTGCTTGGTTTTTTCAAATGGAATTCCAAAGCTTTCAAGTAGCGCTCGTGAGTTTTCAGGAGTACCGTTTTTGATTACAAAGTTGATCTGAAGTCCGTGTAGTTGGGCAATATCTTCAAAGGTGAGTTCAGGAAAGACAGATTGTTCAGTAAGACCGAGGCTAAAGTTACCCTGAGGGTCAAAAGCTTTTACGCTAACACCGTGGAAGTCGCGTACACGTGGAAGCACAATATTAGTAAGACGATCAACAAATTCATACATACGATCACCACGAAGTGTTACTTTCATACCAATAGTATTCATGCCAGCACGAATTTTAAAGCTGGCAATTGATTTTTTAGCAATCACTTCAACTGGCTGTTGACCAGTAATTTTACGTAGAGTTGTTCGTACAACTTCAAACATACGTTTGTCGTCTTTGCTACGACCAAGTCCAACGTTAATAACAATCTTCTCAAGTTCAGGAACTTGGTGAAGATTTTCTAGGCTCAGTTTTTCCTTCAGATCGCTAGCGATACTGGTTTTAAACTGAGTCTTCAGACGTGGCGCTAATGTAGCGCTCGTATCTTTACTCATGAATCTATCTCCTTATTATTTGCTTGACGATATACTCGTACTTTAGAACCATCTTTCTTAATAGCGTAACCAACACGGCTAGTTGCATCTTTCTTACCATCTTGAAGTAGGGCAACTTTACTAGCATCAATAGCCTGGTGTACATCAACAATACCGCCCTGTGGTGAAACCATGCTTGGTTTTACGTGGCGCTTAACAATGTTAATACCTTCTACCTTTACGGCATTTTCTTTTGGTAGGACAGCTACGATTTTGCCTGTTTTGCCCTTAAAGCTACCGGTGATAATTTTAACGGTATCACCTTTTTTAATTTTCATTTGTGACATATTAAAGTACCTCCGGTGCTAAGCTGATAATTTTACTATAGCCAGCTTCTCGAAGTTCACGAGGTACGGGGCCGAAAATACGAGTTGCCTTTGGTTGTTTGTCGTCGCCCAGAATAACTGCCGCATTTTCGTCAAAACGAATGGTTGAACCATCTTTTCGACGAATTATGTTAGTGGTTCGTACAACAACAGCTTTTACAACTGATTTCTTCTTCACGTTACCAGTTGGACTTGCGCTCTTTACAGTAGCAACAATAACATCACCGACATGCGCATAGCGTCGTCCTGTGCCACCAAGAACACGGATACACAAAATTTCTTTTGCACCGCTATTATCGGCAACCTTTAGTCGAGATTCTTGTTGGATCATGCTACCACCTCTTCGGCTGCGCCTTCACGTCGTTCAACAATTTCGTCAAGCTTCCATGTTTTAGTCTTGCTGACTGGTCGTGTTTCTGAAATTGCTACTTTATCACCAAGTTTTGCTTCGTTCTTTTCGTCGTGCGCCTGATACTTCGTACTCACCGTATATTGCTTGCGGTAAATAGGATGAGTTACGCGGCGTTCAGTTTTAACAACAATAGTTTTGTTTTGAACATCTGATACAACTGTACCGATCATACGTCGTGCCATATTACTTCTCCTTCTCCTGGTTTACCTGCTCAGCTGCAATAGTATGAGCTCTGGCAATTGATTTTTTAATAACACCATGTTGGTGAGTCTGCTTTTCTTTGTTTGTAGAAATTCCAAGATGCAACTGCTTAAACGAAGTTTCTAGTTCTTCTACGTACTGCTGAAGTTCAGCTGGTTTCTTTGCACGCAACTCTTTGACTGTTAGGGTTTTAAGCTTCATTATGCTTGCTCCCTTACAACAAACTTAGTCTTTACTGGCAACTTGTGTGAAGCAAGTCTCATTGCTTCACGTGCTTGTTCTTCGGTTACACCACGACCCATTTCAAACAAAACGGTTCCTGGTTTAACTTTAGCCACAAAGAATTCTGGATTACCTTTACCGCTACCCATTTTCACATCTTGTGGTTTCCGGGTTACGGGTGTGTGTGGGAATATACGAATCCATACTTTACCACCACGTTTGATGTAGCGAGTCATAGCCTGTCGAGCAGATTCGATCTGACGAGAGGTAATACGCTCAGCTTCGGTAGTCACTAGACCGTAATCACCAAAAGCTACATAGTTTCCACGAGTGGCAATACCATTGTTCTTGCCCTTGCGAACTTTTCTAAATTTAGTCTTCTTAGGTAGTAACATATTTTATGCCTCTCCCTTGTAGATCCAAACTTTAACGCCAATGATACCGGCACCTGGATACTTAGCGCGAGCTGCATGATAATCAATATCAGCACGAATTGTATGTAGTGGAACACTTCCTTCGCTATGCTTTTCACGGCGACTCATTTCAGCACCCATCAAACGTCCTGCAACTTCAATTCTGATGCCTTTTGCACCGGCGCGCATAGTTGCAGCAGCGGTCATCTTAACAGCACGACGGAAGGCGATACGGCGTTCTAGCTGACGAGCAATGTTTTCAGCAACAAGTTTTGCAGAAAGTTCTGGTCGTTTAACTTCTTCAATATTAACGCGAACAGTAGTTTCAAAGATCTTTTCACAGAGTGTTTTGATTTCCTGCGCACCAACGCCACCACGACCAATAACAACACCTGCTTTAGATGTATGGATAGTAACAGTTACAAGGTTTGGTGATCGTTCAATGTCGATTCGGTCAATAACGGCACGAGTTTCAAACTTCTTTTCGATTTCTCGACGTACGGCAAGATCTTGCTTCAGGAAAGTAGCGTATTCTTTCTTGCCGGCAAACCATTTGCTGCGCCACTGTTTATTAACCTGAAGGCGCATACTAATTGGATTTACTTTTTGTCCCATTACTTGCTCTCCTTCTTAGCCTTTGGAGCTGTTGTCTTCACTGTGGTTGCAGCTTTTGGCTTTGCTTTTTCCTCACCAGCAACAATAACAGTAATATGTGTTGTCTTCTTCTGGTATGGATGTGCGCTGCCACGAGCTACGGGACGGAATCGCTTCATACGAGGCCCAGGACTCACGTGTAGATCTTTAATAATCAAATTATCGGTTTTAACATTATGGTTGTTTCCGGCATTTGCCTTGGCGCTGTTGATTACCTTTATAAGTGGCAATGCTGCACGTTTTGGCGTGTGTTCAAGAATAACCAAGGCGTCATTAACGCTTCGGCCACGTACAAGGCTGGCTACTAGGCCAATCTTGCGTGGAGTCATGTCGACACCTTTTGCATGTGCTTTAACGTATACTGGCATGACTATTTCTCCTTGCCCCCGTGTTTACGGAATTTGCGGGTAGGTGAAAATTCACCAAGCTTGTGACCAACCATATTTTCGCTGACGAAAACTGGTACGTGTACTTTTCCGTTATGCACAGCAATAGTACGGCCAACCATATCTGGACTTATAGTACTTGCACGAGCCCAGGTTTTAATAACCGTACGGTCATCAGCACCAAGAGCCGCTACCTTTTTAGCTAGCTTTGGATCTACGAATGGTCCTTTTTTTAGACTTCTACTCATATCTTATTTCCTCTTAGCCTGATGACGGCTTCTTACAATAAATTTAGTTGTTCGCTTATTACGGCGAGTTTTGTAACCAAGTGCAGGTTTACCCCAAGGCGTCTTTGGAGGACGACCAAGACCATGTGAACCACCATCACCACCACCGAGTGGGTGATCAGCAGCGTTCATAGCAATACCACGAACTTGCGGACGGCGACCTTGGTTACGGCGACGACCAGCTGAACCAATTTTTACGTTCTGGTGCTGTTCGTTACCTACGTTACCGAGAGATGCCATACAATTCATGTTAACCATTCGGACTTCACCACTTGGCAATTTGATCTGTGCGTATTCACCTTCTTTGGCAGTAAGCTGTGCTTTTACACCAGCTGAACGTACCATTTGAGCTCCGCGACCAGGTTGCATCTCTATCGCGTAAATGAAGCTACCAGTTGGGATGTCTTTAAGTGCAAGACGGTTACCTTCTTCAATAGCAGCCTTTTCACCAACGGTGATCACTTGATCAACCTTCATTGAGCCACTAGCTAGAATGTAGTGATACTTGCCTGCTTCGTCTTTAATTCGAGCAATGTTTGCTGAACGGTTCGGATCGTATTCAATTGCTTCAATTGTAGCTTTTGCAAAATCAAGTTGCTTAAAGTTTACCAGTCGGTAAAAACGCTTTGCACCACCACCACGGTGACGTACGGTAATACGGCCTTGGTTGTTACGACCGTTAGTTCGTCGTTTTACAACAAGCAGTGATTTTAGAGGTTTCTTTGTAGTAACCTTTGAAAAATCTTGGCTTGTCATGCCACGTCGGCCGGGAGTAGTTGGTTTTAATGTCTTAACAGCCATTACTTCTTCTCCTCTTCTTCAAAGATCTTGATGTTATCACCATCTTTAAGTCGTACGTATGCCTTTTTAATGTTCTTACGTACACCAATAATCGGGCGAGCTCGGCGATTACCAAGTCGAATTGATCGAGCCTTCTTACCTTGCTGTACAACAACATTCACTTCTTCAACAGTTACATTAAACTGAGCTTCTACAGCAGCTTTGATCTGAATTTTATTGGCATCAGTTGGTACAACAAACACGTATGTCTGGTTGAGTACACTTTGCTGGTAGGCTTTTTCGCTCATGCGTGGTTTCAAATTAAGCATTTACGCCTCCTTTTGCCTGTGCAGGAGCAAGCCAAGCCTTAACAGCGTCGACTGCTTTGCTTGAAATAACAATCGCATCAGCATTCATTACGTCGTACACGTTAAGGTATGTTGCCTGAACAACCTTTACGTTTGAAACGTTACGGCTAGCTCGTTCAATCATTTCATCTTTATTCTCGACAACAACCAAAGTTCGACGAGCAAGCTTGTGTTTGCCAAGAAGTGCGATCATATCTTTAACTTTGCCGTCTTTGCTTGCAAAGTCGTCTACAATAATTTTGTTTGACTGACTAGCAAGTGTTAGAGCCTGGCGAAGAGCCTGGCGTTTTTGGTTAACAGGGATCGTCTTTGTATAGTTTTCATTACCAGTTGGGCCGAATACGACACCACCACCACGCCAGATAGGGTTTCTAGATGAACCGAATCGTGCACGGCCAGTACCTTTTTGACGCCATGGTTTTTTACCACCACCGCGAACTAGGCCACGAGTTTTGGTAACAGCGTAGTTTTCACGACCGTTAGCTAGGTATGCTTCGTAGGCCTTTTTAACCAATTCGTGGTTATTAACCTCTACAGCAAATACTTCTTTTGGAAGTGCTACAGTCTTTTTTGCCGGAGTAGTTTTTACAGTATCTGCCATATTATGCTCCTACCACCGTTACAAGACTCTTTTTAGGCCCAGGAATTGCACCTTTAAAACCGATCAGGTTGTTTTCAACGTCGATCAGTGCAACCTTCAGACCGCGAACAGTTACTTGCTCAGCGCCCATTTGACCGGCCATTCGCTTACCCTTGAAGACCTTCTGTGGGTACATTGAACCGATTGAACCAGGACGTCGCACCATTCCGTTACCACCATGAGTGCTCGCACTTGTTGCAAAGTTGTGTCGCTTTACAGTTCCTGCAAAACCCTTACCTTTGCTTGTGCCAGTTACCTTAACGGTGTCGCCGACTTCGAAAACTGAAACATCAAAAGAGGAGCCAATTGTTTGCTCCTCAGAAATAGAATCAACTCGAAATTCCTTAATAATGCGTGGCATAAGTTCTTTATTTGCCTTAGCCACATGGCCCTTTACTGACTTACTCACGTTTTTGCCGCCATCAATTGCGACCTGCACAGCAGTATAACCGTCTTTTTCACCGGTTTTGATCTGCGTAATTGTACATGGCCCAGCTTGAACAAGCGTAACAGGCACGAGAGCACCATCCTCTGCGAGGATCTGCGTCATTCCAATTTTAGTACCTAGTAATGCTTTCATTTTGTCCCTTATGTTAACCTCTTGCAAACAAAAATCTTGGTCGGACTCTGGTTCCCTGTTATTTTTTAATCCAGGGCCTGGAGTTATGCCAAGCTGTTTACCTCAAAGGTATGAAATTACCAAACAAGTGTAACAGATTACTTCATCTTATGTCAACAAGTAATTGTAACTACTTAATTTTACGGTGTAAATAGATTTATAACGTAAATGAGTGGATACAACGCACTGAGCGACCAAACTAGTAACGAGATGTTCATAAATACGGGTACAAACGGCGCCGATTTATTGAAGATTTTTATAACCAAACTCATTATGCTACCTATTAAAAAGCTAGGTACCGTCCACAGGATCAGTACGACAATGTAAATTACGGCTACAAATACGCCGGATCCTGATTCTCCATATGATGGGTTCATGGCATCGAGTGTGCCACCGAGAATTAGTGCAAGAATCGCAATAGTATGGATTGCCAGGGCCGAAAAACCAGTATTCAGGGATATTTTTTTAAACATACCCCCAGATTCCTTTACCTGCGTCATTATAGAGTAATCCCTACTGGAAAGTAAAAACTGATGAAGGTTGCAGCCAGAAGAACAGCAAATTCTATTTTTCTATCTATCTGAAAGTGTTCATGAGAGGCAAAGAATAACCCTAAAACTAGCCCAAAAGGTAGACTCAGGTGCTGGAAGGGTCCAATTT
>DAIUJM010000007.1:28008-29626 GCA_036848695.1 Candidatus Saccharimonadota bacterium | reverse complement strand
CCACTAACACTAATCACTACCAAACAGATGTGATATTATAGAGTCAATGTTTCAGACTTTTATTGTGCAACCAATCTATAATTTACTACTTGCCGTTTACGGCATACTACCAGGTCATGATCTCGGTGTAAGTATCTTAATATTTACAGTTATTGTTCGACTTGCAATGTGGCCACTTCTTAAAAAGCAACTTCATCAAAGCAAGGCAATGCGCGACCTTCAGCCTGAGCTTAAAAAAATAAAGCAAGCAGCCGCTGGCGACAGGCAAAAAGAGGGTACCATGATGATGGAACTCTATAAAGAAAAGGGTATCAGCCCATTCAGCTCAATCGGCCTGACTCTAGTACAACTACCAATCTTTATTGGTGTGTTTCATGCAGTTCGAGATCTGTGTGGTGACTTAACTAAACTGCCAGACCTAGCTTATTCATTCGTACAAGACATCCCACATGTAGCCGAGGTAATTGCCGACCCGACTAAGTTCAACTACATCTCTCTTGGTTTTATTGATCTAAGTAAAAAGGCATTTGAAAACGGTTCGGTCTACCTTCCTATACTTGTTTTAGCAATTGCCGCAACAGTTTTCCAGTTCATTCAGTCTAAGCAGATTCTGCCACAGCAAAAAGAAAAGAAGAGTCTTCGCGAAATTCTTAAAAACTCTGCCGCAACCGGTGCTCAGCCAGAGCAAGAAGATATGAGCGCAGCTATGACAAATTCTATGATGTACCTTCTGCCAGTTCTTACACTTATGTTTGCACTGTTTGCGCAGGGCGCCATGGTGGTATATCTACTAGCTGGAAGCCTAATTGGTATTGCACAACAGAAATCAATCTTCAAAAAAGATACTGAAGAAATGGAAGCAGAAGCTGAAGTTGTTTCGGTGAAGAAAACTCCTGAATCAAAAGCAAGCTCAAGTGACTTCACAACACAGAAGACCAAAAAGGGAAAAGTGGTAACCAAAACGCGTATAATTTCACCAAGTTCATCTCCACAACAGTCCAGCAAGGCCAAGGCTAAAAAAAGGAGGAAGTAATGAGCGACCAAGATCAAGCAATTGAAGATGCCCGAAAATTTCTAGAGGACATTCTTTCATTCTTTGGCCTTAACGCCACAATTACCGCCTCAGTTGAAGAAGATGTAATTGAACTTAGCGTTCCTTCAACACACCTCAACGGATTCTTAATTGGCCAACACGGCGACACACTTCGTGCCTTGCAGGCCATGGTCAGCACCATGCTAAAGAATAAAGAAGCCGCCCTCAACCGAGTGAATATAGACATAGCAGATTACAAACAACACCGCGCCGAAAAACTACTCGAACAACTCTCTATTTGGGTAGAAAAAGTTCGAGAGACCAAAGAACCATACGCCCTTCAACCAATGAACCCAGCCGACCGCCGAACCATTCATCGCGGCCTAGAAGACTACAGCGACGTAACAAGTCACTCCGAAGGAGAAGCCCGCGACCGCCACATTGTTCTAGAACTCTCCGAAAAATAACTTCCCAAGTGTCATCCCAAACCGGCTTTGTCATCTCGAGCAACGTCGAGAGATCTACTCACTAGTACCACAAAGCAACAACCGAGACATTGCCACAATAAGCATAAACCTATTTAAT
>DAIUJM010000007.1:26087-27908 GCA_036848695.1 Candidatus Saccharimonadota bacterium | reverse complement strand
CAAACCTACCCCGAAATATAATAGTTGTTAATTCTGCTACATGGGCGTAATATTGAGTTATGAAAAGGGTTTTGGGTGCGGCCGTAATTGTATTTTCAGTAATATTCCTGCTGGGCTCCCAGTACACAATTCGCGCCGATTCGGTTTCTTGGTTCGATACAAGTAAACAACTTGAGCTCAAACTTGTTGAACAAAATGTAAGCAAACCAACTACAACCTACTGGAACATTCCGTGCACCCAGGTTGAAGCGGGGCAGTGCGCGTACCTTTCAAATTATGGAAAAATATCTCAAGACCGCACCTTGCAACTTGCGGGTACAAGCCAGTGGTATCCAATATATGAACAAAATAACTTAAAAATCACCGACTTCGTTGTTCCTATACCAAGCTCTAATAATGTCGTCACGTTCAATAAATACATGAGGATATACCGAGATTTACCCACCAACATAGAGCCAATATACAAAATTGCTCCTGATCAAGGCGGAATATACGGTGTCAATAACTACAAAATGACTATACTCAACCAAGCCCGTGTTAAGTATCAAGATGGCACCGATTTGCAGGGTATAAAACAAAATAGTCTTAGCTTTTCAACGAACGGGAGATTCATTGCGCTCAACACCGGTGCTTTCCAGGCATTGGTTAATACAGAAACTGGAATTGCTAGAAAGTTTGGTGTGAACAGTATCCCTTCTGGCTCATCGACAGCAAGCCTGTCTACATCACTCAACAGTGACGGCAGCGTCGCCTTAACTAGCAACACGTTCTTTACCGACAAGCATGTATTGTACGATCTCAACAACTGCACAACCAACACAACTACCGGTATTGATACTTGTCCAGAAAGGAATCTTCAGACGGTATTCAAAGCTGCTGTGCCAACATATCAGAAGGTAGAGCTGACGAGGTTCTTAACAGATTCTACAATAGAGGTTTATTTAAGTGTGCCAACAGATTCCGGTGTTGCGCGGATAGATAAGTACCATCTTTCAGTTCCCGGCTCGTCTGAGACTAACTACGAATACCTTGGTTTAGGGGACTCTTTTGCGTCGGGGGAAGGTGCCTATAACTACAAAGCCACTACTGACGTGGACACTAATAAGTGTCATCTTTCACTTGATTCATACCCGTATCTTATTGCTTCACAATTATCGTATGGCAAAGCTGAATCTATTGCGTGTAGTGGTGCAAAAGTTAAGGATATTTTTCAAGAAAATGACGAAGTTCTATATGTTGATGATAAGCCGCAAGCCCAGGGCAAAGATGAAATCAGTTTTGACAGCGAAATATACAATGGCTTCCTCCCGGGCTATCGCCGCCAAAACCAATTCATCGAAAAAACAAAACCGGCTGTTATTACGCTTTCGATTGGCGGCAACGACATCAACTTTGGTAAAAAGTTACAATATTGTATTCTCACCCAATATAGCTGTTACAACACTGCTGAGGATCGGCAAAAAATATTTAAAGAAATCAAAGGGCAATACCAGAGGTTGGTTGACTTGTATCAATCAGTAAAAAACACCAACCCATTCACACGCATATACGTTATTGGGTACCCTCGAATAGTTAAGCCTGGCGGTGATTGTGCGAACAACGTAAGACTCTCTGCCGAAGAACTGCAGTTAGCAGAAGATATAGAAACCGATCTGAATACTATGATTAAACGTGCATCAGAAAGGGCGGGGGTGTTTTATGTTGATACCACTGAAGCATTTTCGGGTGTTCGCTTGTGCGAAGATCAATCGTGGAAGTTGGCAGTAAATGGTATTACAGCCGGAAATGATAAGTTTCTACCGTTTGGTCTTGGTCCACTTG